>CAYGWJ010000301.1:0-5445 GCA_964353405.1 uncultured Anaerolineae bacterium | reverse complement strand
GGGCTGAACATTCCCGGCCTCTAGTACGTAACAACCTGCTCTTACGTATTACGTTTTACGCATTACGTATTACGTATTACTTTTTACGTTTCACGAATCCATGCCAACCCCAACCATTCCCGAACCGGTCCAACGGCTGGTTGAAGCTTTCTCGCGACTGCCGGGCATCGGCCCCAAGACGGCCTCCCGGCTGACGTACTATCTCTTGCGCCAGCCCCCTGAAGAAGCCAACACGCTGGCCGACGCACTGCACGACCTCAAGGCGCGCACACGCTTTTGCGAGGTCTGCTTCAACATCACCGAAGCCACCCCTTGCCCTATCTGCAAGAGCGACGAGCGCGACCGCGCCATCATCTGCGTCGTCGAAGAACCGCTCGACGTGCTGGCGATCGAGCGCACGCGCGACTATCGCGGGCTGTATCACGTTTTGCACGGCGCCATCTCGCCGATGGATGGCGTTGGCCCGGAAGATCTCAAGATCCGCGAGCTGCTGGCGCGTGTCCAGGCCGGCAGCGTGCGTGAAGTGATCCTGGCGACCAATCCCAGCCTGGAAGGCGAAAACACGGCCATGTACGTCCACAAGAAACTGGCCGGGCTGGGCGTCCAGGTCACTCGATTGGCGCGCGGGCTGCCCGTGGGCGGCGACCTGGAATACGCCGACGAAGTGACGCTTTCCCGCGCGCTCGAAGGCCGCCGTGAGATGTGAGCAGTCGCTGGTGGTCAGTGGTCAGTGGTCAGTGGATAGTGGATAGTGGTTAGTGGTCAGATGATGACCGTAAGTCCCCGGGTCAAGCTGCAGGTCGTCCTCCTGCTGGCGATTATTCTCCTGGCATTTGCGCTGCGACTGTATCGCCTCGACGCGCAAGAGCTGTGGGGCGACGAATCCGCCAGCGTCATGGCGCGCCGCTTGACCGAGACACAGGTGCTCCTGGGCAAAACCGACGTTCATCCCCCGCTGTATTTCTTTAATCTGCGCGAGGCGATGCTGGCCTTTGGCGAGAGCCTCTTTGCCATTCGCTTTGTCTCGGTGCTGTGGAGCACGCTCGCCGTCCCCCTGGTGTACCGCATCGGCCAGCGTGCGATGAGGAGCGACGCAGCCGGAATTTTGGCAGCGCTCGTCACCGCCGTCTCGGCGCTGCAGGTCTTGTACGCTCAGGAAGCGCGCATGTACACGATGGCGACGGCGTGGTCGGCGGCATCGTTGTGGTGCACCGTTGAATTGCTACGACCCTCATCCCCGGCCCCGCGAAGCGTCCCAAGGGGAGAAGGGAGACCGCCCTCATCCCCGGCCCTTCTCCCAAAGAGGGAGAAGGGAGCTTGGTGGATCGGCTTCGTTATCACCTCCCTCATTGGCATGTACACGCATTACTTTGTGGCGTTTGTCGTGATTGCAGAAGGGATAGCATTGTTGTGGGTCGCGCGGCGTGACCGGCGCACGTTCACTCCACTGTTCATTGCCACCATCATCATCTCGGCGCTTTATGCGCCGTGGATTCCGATTCAACGTTCGTATGCCATGACCCAGGCCTATACGCGTTGGGACTTGCTCACGCCGGCCGTGTTCGTGGACGTCGTTCGGCAAACGCTGACTTCGTGGAGTGTGGCCCGGTACAACGTCATTCCAACCAAGCCCTTCCCCGGTGCGGACTGGGGCGCCGTCGTCGTGGCTGCCGTGGCGCTGGTCGGCGCGATTGCGGCGTTTCGTACACGGCGCATCGAAGCAGCGCTCATGCCATTGGCCGCCACGGTCGTCCTCGTGTCAGGTTGGGCCATCAATCCCATCCTGCCCGTGTTCCAGGACCGTTATTTGATGATCGGCACACCGGCGTATCTGGTTCTGGTAGGCGCAGGGCTGCGTCAAATTTCAAATTTCAAATTTCAAATTTCAATTTTCAAATCTCCAATCTCAAAAGCAGTGTTAGCAGTAGGTATTGGCGCGGTGCTCGCGCCGCAGGCGATGGCGTTGCGCGCATGGTTTACGGATCCATCGTTCGTCAAGGGCGAGTATGGCAAAGCGATGGCCTTTATCTCGGCGCGCGCGCAGCCCGGTGATGTCCTGTTGCTCAACAACTATGTTCAGTGGGGGTTGTTCGACTATTACCGCCCGGCCAATGTCCCGGCCCAACTCATCCCGGCTGGAGCATCTGCAAGCGATAGGGAGACGGACGCGGCGCTGAGGCCATTGGTCAACGGCAAGCAACGCGCGTGGCTCGTGGAATTTGGTTACGCGTCGCAATATGACCCGGATCACCGCGCGGAGAGTTGGCTGGCGCAACATGGCTACAAGCAGATGGCGCAAGACTTTGTCGGCCTGCGCGCCAACCTCTATGTCCTGGGCGCAACGCCCGACGAGGCAGCGCCCGCCCGTCGCCTGGACGCTCAACTGGGCCAGTCCATCGCTTTGACCGGCTACACATTGGACGCTTCGCGCGACACGGTGCGCCCCGGCGAGAGTTTGCGCCTGACACTCTTCTGGCAGGCACGGGACAAGGTGCCCGCACGCTACACAGTCTTTACACACCTGGTGGACTCGACGGGCAAGCCCGTGGCTCAGACCGACAGCCCGCCACTGGGAGGGACTGCGCCCACCGACTCGTGGCAGGTTGGCGTCACCGTTGTTGACCGCTATGCCATCGCCATTCCGCCCGGCACTCCCCCCGGCCAGTACGAACTGCGTGTGGGCATGTACCCCTGGCCCGACCTCACCCGCCTGCCCGTCACGCTGAACGGTAAGCCTTCTGGCGATTATGTGCCGCTGGCCACGATCCGTGTCACGCAATAATAACCCTGTAGGCGCGCCAAAGTGATGGGATGCCGTAGGGCGGCTTTCCATAGCCGCCCTTTCCATAGCCGCCCCAAGAGGCAGGTATGGAAACCTGCCCTACACACGCACCCCATCGGATTGGCGCGCTAACATAACCCCTATGGCAGCCCCCTAGCCGGCCCTCGACCCAACTCCTGATGACACCGGTCACACGCAGGCAGCACCACCTTGTTCCGATCGAGGAACTGCAATTCGGGGAATGTTTCCAGGTGAGCCGGGTGGCAACTTGTGCAGGTCACACTTCTGGGGATTACCCCACATCTTATCGGACTCCCGAACTTGTTCGGGCCACTGCCTCAACAAGTTGAGGACTCCACGTAGTTGTAGGTAGTCACCAGTCACACTTGTCTTGACTTGCAAGTCCAAGAGTAGAGTGTGGAAGTGATTTTCAAAGCCGCCCACCGTGACGGGGTTCAGCTGACCAGATTTGACGCTTCCCAGTGTGGGCTGCGTGACGTGACACCTCAAGCAACTATCATCCAGCAACCAGGGCAAAGCCACCTGGGAATGATTGGGGTCATATTGGCCGGCGATGAACTTCTCTGTGTTTCTTGCGCCGAGCGCCAGCGCCGTGGCACGGTCACGCATCGCCTGATCGCCGCGATGGCAGCCAACACAATTCACTCCCGCCGCTGCATGAGCGCTCGCCAGGTCGGCGGCGTCCCCGCGCGCTTTCACCCGCGAGCGATCCACATACGTCTGCTCAGGCCGGAGATGGCAGGAGGCGCAAAAGGCATTGCGCTCCTCGGCAACCGAAACGGAGACGGTCGAGAGAACAATAAGAGCCAGCGCAACCCACAGCCATACGATCCACATCCGTCGAGGCTGGCTCATCGTTCGTCCTTCGTCATTCATCCAACCGCAGCCACAACGAAGGCACCAGCATCTCTTCAAGCGTCAGCCCGCCGTGCATGCCTCGAAAGTCGGGCATCTGCCCGGTGGAATCGGCCAGCCAGCCATTGCCTGTGGCAAGCAGCAACAGGTCGCCCAGGCGCGAACGGGTTTCGGGGTGAAGCGGTCCCGGCCCCCATAGCCCGGCGTCGAGCGCCTCGCGCGTGTCCACGGCGATGAGCTGGCCGGCCAGGTCGCGGGCCAGCCCGTCACGAAACGCCTGCATCCGCCCGGCGCGCACGTGGGCATACGCGATGCGCGCTTCAGAAGTGGGCATCATCACCAGGTCATTCCACACGGGCTGCTGGTGCAGAGCGATCCCGGTTTCCTTGGGCGTGATCGTCTGCCCGTGATCCGCCCCGATGACGAGCAATGTGCCGGCCCTGGCCTGTGGCGAAAGCCGGTCGAGGAATTCGGTCCGCAGCGAGTAGACGAACGCGCGCAGCTCAGCGTCGAGCGCCTCGTCGCCCGGCCCGTAGAAATGCGAGATGCTATCGGCCGGCGCGTGGTAGGCACAGATGTACGTCGGCTGGTTGTCCGTGCGTTGCGCGTCGAGCATACGGCGCAATGTGACCCACATGTCGGACGCAGTGACGAACGGCACCAGTTTGTCCATGTTGCGATGCAGGATGCGCGTCAAGCCACTCCTGACCAACGAATACGGGAGCAGGTCATACACAGCCACACCTGCCGCCTTGAGCACCTCGGCCAGATTGGGCGCCGGCAAGAATTTCTCCGGCTCCAGGCCCATATCCAACAGTTGCCCCGGCGTCCCTTTGACCGCCAGCTTGAGCGAGATCATGTCGGCCAGCGCGCCGTACTCGCGCAAGAACAGCCGCGTGCCCAAGAAACCATGTTGTGAAGGGGCCAGTCCCGTCCACAGCGACGACAGCGCGGCGACCGTCGTCGAGGGAAACACCGAAGTCAGCGGAAAGAATCGCCCGTGCTCCAAGAGCGGTCGCCAGCCCGAGTCAGCCTCGGCGTCCAATGCATTGCGGAACCGGTGGTAGCCCAGCGCGTCAATCAACACGAATACAACCCGGCGCACATCGCACAAGTCGCGCCACAGCTCAGCCGGCAATGGCGCAAGCGCGGGCGCAGGCAATGGCGTGCCCAGGATGGCGGCAAAGGTGGCCGGCAGATTGGCAATCGAGTAGCCGTCGTAGCGCGGCCACACGACATCACCGCCCCATCGAGTGGTCAACGGCGGCCTAGCGTGACGAAGGGTTGATTCGACTTGGTCGGCCAATGCCATGTCCATAGTTCAATGCCTCGCAGGCTGACACCTGACGGGTTTGGCAGAACGGTCAGGTCTGTCAGAGATTGGCCGAGAGTATAGCACCGTCAAGCCAGGCAAGCAAAAGCAGCTCATCCAGGCAACCTGGTGATTACCCACAGCCTCGAACTGTCATTGCGAGAAGCGATTTTTGCGGTTGCGAGGAACGAAGCAAAGCAATCCCCAAGCAACTCGGAGACACCTGCACTTGCGTGCGGTGCAAGTGTTGCTTCGCGCCTGCCCTGAGCGAAGTCGAAGGGTCGCTACCCAGACACTCACATCTGTCACCCTGAACGCAGTGAAGGGTCTCTACCTCGCAAGGCAGAGATTCTTCGGCCTTCGGCCTCAGAATGACACTATGGCGCGAGTTTCTCTACCCTGGCATATCGCCACCCGGCGATATGAATTCTCGTAATGACAGACTTTGGGTAATCACCAGATCGTGCAGCCAATG
>CAYGWJ010000300.1:0-5386 GCA_964353405.1 uncultured Anaerolineae bacterium | reverse complement strand
CCGCCCCGCCAGTCCTCCCCCTCGGGTCGCGCGTGAGGTAAGATTGCCAGAGCCTTGCGTAAGGAGGAGAGGGCGGGCCGCTTGGCGTGGCCTCTCTGTCATCGGCGCCGTGCGGCGTGTGCCAGTGCCGCACGACCAACTCTTGCCACCCTTGACGATTCAAGAGGACGAGGTTGCGCAAGTGCTCGAGTCGCTGGATCATATGCTGACCTGGCTGGAAAACCGCTGTTGACAACCTCCGCAAATCGGCATATCCTCTAGTCGCTCACGTAAACCGCCAGTGACCTATCCCCTGGCAAGTGGTCTGTCACTTCGCGCGACCAGGGCATCAGCAAAGCCGGCAACAGTCCGGTCCGCAGCATGGCCATTGAGATGGCGTGGGGCTGGCCGAGACATCAACCTGACAGCGAGTTGACGCACTGGTTCGATGAGCGGTTCGGTCACAGTGGCAAACGCCTGATCAAGATCGGCATCGTCGCGCTGGCCCGCAAGCTGCTGATTGCCTTGTGGCGCTATCTGGAGACGGGGGAAATCCCCGCCGGTGCGCGACTCAAGCCGAGCCTGGCCTGATTTCACTTTGCGCCTGGCCCGCGCTGAGGGTTCGTGACCGGTCTGGTGTGAGCGCGCCGTTGCGCCGCCGGGTTTCCGCAAGGGACCGCCCGTTAGATGGAGCCGATCACCTTCTCAGGGCGGAATTTGCCTTTTCTTTCGGTACGTCGTATAATCTGGACAGTCTAGCCGGATTACAGGAGGACACCATGACGTCTTGGCAGCTACAAGAGGCCAAAAACAAGCTCTCTGAGCTAATCGATCGCGCACTTTCGGAAGGGCCGCAGGTGATCACTCGCCGCGGCGCCAAGGTAGCCGTGGTGATGGCCTTTGCCGGGTACAAGAAGCTCACATCGCCAAACCAGCGCCTGGGAGATTTCCTGATGGCGTCGCCCCTGCGCAAGAGCGGGCTGGTGATTGAGCGTGACGGGCGAACAGGGCTCCGCAAGATCGACGACCTATGACACTCCGTTACTTGCTTGATACGTGTGTCCTCTCAGAGTTCGTCAAGCCGAAGCCTGAGCGCAAGGTTATCGATTGGCTGAATTCGGTTGAGGCAGAGCGCGTGTTCTTGAGCGCTGTAACGATTGGCGAGATCCAGTATGGGATAAGCCATCGGCCAACTTCGAACCGGCGGACGGAGTTGGAGGTCTGGCTGAACGTGTCTCTGCCGGAACAGTTCGCGGGGCGGGTACTTGCGCTAGATGCCGACACATTTGTGACCTGGGGGCAGATGGCGGCCCAGCAGAAGCTCCAGGGCGAGCCAATGGGTGTAATGGATTCTCTGATTGCTGCAACGGCGTTGCGGCATAAGATGATTTTGGTGACCCGGAATGTGGCCGACTTTAAGGCAACGGGCCTGAGCATCCTGAATCCTTGGGAGTAGTCGAAAAGCCAGGCGCGCCTCAGCAGCCGGCTGCTGCCCAGTTCTGGTCATTGCGACACAAAGTCGTAGATGTAGCTGTGATGCTCTCGAAGAAGAGACATCACCTGTTGTTCTGCCAACAGTATTCCTTCGCTCCGCTCAGGACAGGCTCTACCAGCACATGCGTCACTGGCAACGGTGAGGTACGAAGCTGCTGGGACCAAGTAGCCTCGTCCGAAAGGATGGTCACGCAAGCGCGAGCTGACGTGACGACTGCTAGCATCAAGGTGGTCGGGAGCTACGCTCCGCGTGGCGTGGTAGGGTCAACTCTGGTGAATCGCTGACACCTGCCGCCCCGCCAGTCCTCCCCCTCGGGTCGCGCGTGAGGTAAGATTGCCAGAGCCTTGCGTAAGGAGGAGAGGGCGGGCCGCTTGGCGTGGCCTCTCTGTCATCGGCGCCGTGCGGCGTGCGCCAGTGCCGCACGACCAACTCTTGCCGCCTCTCACGATTCAGGAGGACGAGGTTGCGCAAGTGATCGAGTCGCTGGATAATATGCTGACCTGGCTGGAAAACCGCTGTTGACAACCGCCGCAAATCGGTATATCCTCTAGTCGCTCACGTAAACCGCCAGTGACCTATCCCCTGGCAAGTGGTCTGCCACTCTTCGGCAAAAAAGGAGAAACTCGCATGGACTACTTGCTCGCTCACGATGTCGGCACCAGCGGCACCAAAGCGGCGCTGGTCACCCCGGACGGGCACATTGTAGCCACCGCCTACCAAGCCTACCTCACTCGTTACCCGCGTCCCCTTTGGGCCGAACAAGACCCGGAAGATTGGTGGCGCGCCATCGCCAACACCACTCGCCAGGTGATGCAGGCGAGCGGCGCTTCGCCTGGCCAGATACTCGGCCTCTGCTTTTCCACGCAGATGGTCAACGTCATTCCCCTCGACGAGCAGGCCAGGCCGCTCATGAAGTGCATCAGTTGGCTGGATGGCCGAGCCGGGGAAGAAGCTCACATCGTGATGCGCAAGCTGGGCGGCCCGGCTATCTTTGCCATGATTGTCGGCGTGGCGCTCACCGGCAAAGACTTGCTGCCCAAGTATCTCTGGCTCAAGCGCAACGAGCCGGAACTTTACGCCAAAGCAGCCGCCCTCGTTGACACGAGCGGCTATTTGCTCCATTGCGCGACCGGGCGATTGGTCTATGACTGGAGCACCGCCAGTGTGACAGGGCTGTTCAATCTCAAGACCAAAGTCTGGGACACTAGCTTGATGCGCCTGTTCGGGATTGACGCCAAGAAATTCCCGGAACTGGTTCAATCGCACGAGCGCGTCGGCGGATTGACGGCAAAAGCCGCTGCCCAGTTAGAGCTAAAAGAAGGCACTCCCGTGTTCGGTGGAGCGGGTGACGCCATGACGGCCGCCGTCGGATCAGGGGCCACAGGCGAAGGCGATGGGCATCTCTGCCTGGGGACGTCGGGCTTTGTCTGCATCACCACCAGCAAGCGTTTGACCGGCAAGCGCGGCATCGCCTCGATTCAATCGGCTGACCCCGGTAAGTTGTTGCTCGTCGCCGAAACAGAGACCGCCGGCGCGTGTGTCAAGTGGGCGGCCAAAGAGTTGTATTGCGCCGATGCAGACTCGGCTACTTTTCAGCGGATGGACCAGGACGTTGCCGGCGCCGCGCCCGGCGCAGGTGGGTTGATCTTTAGGACGTGTATGTACGGCGAGCGCTGTCCTGTGGCCGATGAGAGCCTGCGCGCTGCGTTCATCAACCTGGGATCGAACCACACGCGCACGCAGATGGCGCGCGCCATCTATGAAGGCGTGGCTTACAACGTGCGCTGGATTCTGGAAAACATTGCCGAGTTGTACGGGTTCAAACCCGACCCGCTGCGCGTCATTGGCGGAGGCGCACGCGGGTTGCCGTGGCTGCAAATCGTCGCCGACGTGACAGGCCGGACGCTGGAAAGCGTGCCGGACCCGCAGGAAGCTTCGGCGGTGGGCGCGGCGTTGATTGCGGCCGTCGGGCTGGGCCTCTACCCCAACATCGAGTCCGTCAAGTCGCTCGTGCCCGCCGGTCACGTCGTCAAGCCCGACCCAGCTCCGCGCGCGACCTATGACGAGTTGTACGCGGCCTACCGTCAGGTGTATCGCTCGCTGCGCGGACTCTATCACACGCTCAACCGATCTCACTAGCGCTCAAACATCTCACCTGGGAGGAATCCATGGAAGCCGACATGTTGGCCGGAATGGCCGCCGATTTGCAAAAATGGCTCAAGCCTTACAAGGAAGGTTTTGTCAGTTTCTCGCGCCTGCCGGAAGCGGGGCTGGATCGGGAAGCCATCCTCGCCGAAATGGAAAAGCTCAATGCCATCGAGCAGGCCCGATGGAAGGACGGGTTTATATCCGGCGGGGTGTATCACGGCGACGACACGCACGTGGATTTTCTCAATCGTGTGTACGCCATCAACTCGCAAAGCAATCCGCTGCACGCCGACGTGTGGCCGAGCACGACCAAGTACGAGGCCGAGATTGTTTCGATGACGGCAGGCATGTTGGGCGCGGACAAGACCGACGACAATATCGTGGGCACGCTATCGTCGGGCGGGACGGAAAGCATCCTGCTGGCAATCAAGACATATCGCGATTGGGCGCGGGACAAGCAGCACATCACCCAGCCAGACATCATTGCGCCGACGACGGCGCACGCGGCCTTTGATAAAGCCGCCGAATATTTTGGGATAAAGACCATCCGCATTCCGGTCGGCCCGGACATGCGCGCGGATGTGGCGGCGACCGAGGCCGCGATGACGGAGAACACCATCGCGCTGGTCGGGTCGGCCCCGCCGTTCCCGCATGGCATCGTTGACCCGATTGAAGAGCTGTCCGAGCTGGCGCGTCAACACGGCTGCGGCTTTCACACCGACGCCTGCCTGGGCGGATTCTTGTTGCCGTGGGCGGAAAAGCTCGGCTATAACGTCCCGCCGTTCGACTTTCGCCTGCCCGGCGTGACCTCGATTTCGGCTGACACGCACAAGTACGGTTACGCGGCCAAGGGCACATCCGTGATCTTGTATCGCGGCACGGACTTGCGGCACTATCAGTACTTTTCCGTGGCCGATTGGCCGGGTGGGATTTACTTTTCGCCGACGTTCGCCGGAAGCCGGCCGGGCGCGTTGAGCGCGGCGTGCTGGGCGGCCATGGTTTCGATGGGCGAACAAGGCTACCTGGAAGCCGCGCGGCGCATTTTGGAGACGACGGCGTGGCTCAAGCAGGAAATGCGCAAGATTCCAGAGATCGAGATCATCGGCGATCCGCTGTTCGTGATTGCGTTTCAATCCGAGACGCTCAATGTCTACAAGATCTCGGAATTTATGTCGCAGAGGCGCTGGGGCTTGAACGGCTTACACCTGCCGCCGAGCGTCCACATCTGCCTCACGCTGCGGCACACTCTGCCCGGCGTCAAGGAACGCTTTATCGAAGACTTGAAGGCCGCCATCGAGCACGTCAAGCAGCATCCGGACGCGCCCGAGGGTCTGGGGCCCATCTATGGCCTGGCGAGCGCGATCGAGATGCGCGATATGGTCCACGAGATTTTGAACTGGTGCATGGATTTGCTATACGAGGTTTGATTTATCTTCCACGAAGGGACACCAAGGGCACGAAACTTTTGTAGGCGCGCCAAAGTGATGGGATACCGTAGGGCGGCTTTCCATAGCCGCCCCAAGAGGCAGGTATGGAAACCTGCCCTACACGCGCACCCCATCGGATTGGCGCGCTAAAAGTTTTTACTTCTTCGTGCCCTCAGTGGAAAGAACTACAGAAACCATCTTGAGTTTAGAGCCCACTCACCAACTGGGCTTGACAAGATTCGAAATCCGCCGATGATTCGGCGGTATGACAACCACAAACGCACCTTTACAACTTCTGCAGACATTTCGAGACAAGTTGCTCGGTGTCTTTCCCCGC
>CAYGWJ010000299.1:0-13039 GCA_964353405.1 uncultured Anaerolineae bacterium | reverse complement strand
TGACCCACCTGGGCCGCCAAGTCGCTGCCATGGCACTCAAGTTGCGGGAGATGTCTGTTATTCCCACCTTGGCCGGCTCGTCGGCTGCCTAGTCTCGGAATCCTTGCTTTTTCTGCAACGATTTGACTGCTTAGATACTATTGTCCCAGAGCGGGTTACCACATAATTTGAGTGATGGTTGTTTCTCGCCAACTCGGCACCATTTCCATCAACGCTTGAATCGTCGGCGCTGCGCCCAGTAAATGACCGTTTTTGACAGCCACCCATTGACCATGATACTCGAGGCTATGTTTTGCGAACCAATCTATGTCAGCTTTCACCGAAGGATCAGGCGGCAAATGGCTGGAAAATGCTTTGGGTGGGTTCAGCACACGAGCAAACTTGACCAGTTCGGCGTGATCAGGGTAGCGTTCTGCGCCCTGGACTGCCAATTGACGCGCCGCTTCGTGCGCGCCGGCCTCAATCGCCCAACGCACCGCCTGACTATATTCTTTGGCCGAGCGCTTGCTCCAATCTATCGCCCGGCGCGCATCCAGGAACGCCAACTCGTTGCCCGCGTGGGCGGCCGCTTTTAGCCGGGCCAGGCCGTCGGTGGATTTGCCGGCGCGCACTGTTTTTTTGCCTGTGCGGGTTCGAGTCCCGCGTTTGGTTTTAGTTTTGGTCAAGACACTGACAGACATGGCACACATCCTTTATCGTCGAACCAGCCTGCGTCAAGTATAGCAGACTTGGACTGTTGCGCCAACCAACGCAGCGGTCATTCGTCACTCAACAACACCCTCAGCGCTTTTTGCGCCCGTTCTGCCGTCGGGCCAACAGTGCACTTGCTGTACCAGTAATAGGCTTCTTCGCTCGTCATCGAGCGCAGGCCGTGAGAGATCGCCTCAACCCGCTCCATCTTGGCGATCGGCTTGACGGCGAGAAACAATAGACCTAGCCGCACGCCGGATTCCTCGGACAGCAGGAACGGTTCGCGGCGGGCCACGCTCAAGTCGGTCGCTTTGTATCCAGAACGCCGCAATGCATCCAACACGTGATCGGCAATGGCCTTGAGCACGCTGCCGCCTACCTGTACCACGCGCACCATATCGGGCGGCGACTGCCGATACATAGTGCGTTGCGCATTGGGCGGCTCGACTAATCTTTGATACAAAGCGAGCTGGTATGCCGTGGCTTGATTCTTGCGGCTCGCCTCCGCGATGACGCGCAGTTCAAAGGGGCGTTTGGGATCCCAGGTCGGTTCAACAACCGGCGGAACCGGCTCGGATTCAATCGGTAGTGAGGCAGGTTGCCGGAACTCTACTTTGGACGAAACCGGCCCTACGTTCTGTTCGACATTGGTCTTTGGTCTTTCGTCCTTCGTCATTTCATCGGGAACGCTGAACAAGCCCATTCGACCACGGACGGGACGTGGCTGCGATAGCGTCCGTGGATTGGCGATCTGCCAACCGTACAGCGGCGTCGTTTTGAAACGCTCCGGCGTCCCCTCAAGGGGATCTGCGACGAGGTGCTCGTTCCGACGTGACGCGAAAGCCTCGTCGTCCAGGACGATGATACTCACCAGGTCAACCACGCCGATGATAGCGCCAGTGGAAACCTGGTCAGGATTGATGCCATGCGCCTGGCAAGCCTCCCGATCTACTGTCTGTGAAGCGTGAATCGCCAACGGGCCACGATAGCCGACGGCCCAACTTCGCAGTTCGAGTGTCTTTTTGCCCTGTACGATCAAGTCCGCCCAGGGCTGGCGGATGCTCAGTGCTTTCATGCTCACATCCACGACGAGGGACGGAGGACGGAAGACCGATGACGAAAGTATCCGTCCTCCGTCCTCGGTCATTCGTCTTTCAACGGCACGGCCTCGACGATCACCTTGCCCACCTCAAGTGCCACCAAGACATCGCGAATGGTCTGGAACTGTTGACCGCTCACTTCAAGGCCACCGTCAAACTCGGCGTTGACACGCATTGTCACCTTGAGTTCATCCGCTTCCTGACCAAAGGCGTCGGTCAGGCTCTTGACCCGTTTGTAGCGATCCCAGCTGCCTTTGAATGTCAAGTCGAATGACTCGGCCTCGGCAGGTTTGGAAACCTGCCCTACCTGGCCGAACGCCGCGATGAATTGCTGCTCGACTGTAAAGCGGCCCTTGCCCCATTGAGGAATCGCCAGCCCCAGCGCATGCGAGTCGGCGGCCCCCTGCTTGCCCATGCCCTCGATCCTGATCAAAAGTTGGCGCAAGCGACTGATATTGTGTTCTTGACAGGCATCCGCAATCTGTTGGAATGCCTGGGCCACAGCCCCTTGCCCTATCAGTTTGGCCGGGATACCTTTTTTGCCGGGTGAGGTAACGCCGCAGATGCACTGGTCTTCTGGCTTGCCGCAGACTGGACATGTGCCGACATCGGCAGGTTTGGAAACCTGCCCTACGTCCTGTGGCTTCCATTTGCCCTTGATGCGGATTTGCAGCCGCGCCGCTTCTTCAGGCGTATAGAGCAGTGTATCGTCGCCGATTTTCCAGGCAGGCGGCGGCGAGTCTTTGTCAAAGCCAAACTGCTCACCCGCATCATAATATATCCAGGTGCTCGTCTGCACGCCATTCTGAATCGTCTTGCGCAGTTGACCCACGTCCAACAAGATCCGCAGGCTGATCTTGCGCGCAAACGCCTTGCGCAAATCGTCCGTCGTCATGCTGTGCTGATTCTGATCCCACGCCTTGGCTTTGACGTAAAAGGCCGAGAGCATCTCGTCGTCCGCTGTTTGCGCCTTCTTTAGTTGTCGCAAGACGCGCAAGATCACATTCGTCTGGTCTTTATCCACTTCGCCCTGATCTTGCGCCGGCAGTGTCTCACGCCGCAGAAAAGAGTGCGCTTTTGGCGCGTCGGAAGTTGGATAGTATAGGTAACGATAAGCTTTGGTGATGGCGACCCGCACATCCAACTCGGCAGCTTCGTGCGCTTTTTTGAGTGTGTCCTTCTGCTCCTTGTTGAACTCAGCCATCCGCGTGGAATCGCCCACGATTCGACCAATTGCCAGGTAGCGCCGCGCCACGTTGACCATGTTATCCACCTGGTTGGCGTCGGCGACGAGGAACACCAGGTTGTTTTGATAGGTGCGGAACGATTCCATCGCACCGCTGTATTCATAGAGCCGTCGCACCAAATCCGGCGGCTCGGACTCGGCCGCCGAGGCTTTGACTGCATCAAAATGCAAGATGACAAGTTTGGGCAGGTCGGCGTCGTCGTCCACGTCATTCGGCTCGACCGGGAAGGGTACCGGTCTGAAATAGCCTTTCTTCCAGATCTGCTTGATACGCCCCTCGACCTCGGCTTTGCCTTTGCTCACGTTGACTTGAACCGTCTCGTCGGCAATGATCTTGTTGATGGACGGCTCGGTCTTGAAGCGATAGCGATGGCCGTCGTACTCCAAGAACCAGGCTTGATCGTAGAGCCGCTCCAGCGCGCGCGCTACTACCGCTGGATCATCACCGCCGCCGCTCGCGTCCGCGTCCGGCTGCAAGACCGCCAGCATCAAATCGGCAGGATCAACACCCGAGGCAACGCCCTGTGTCAGGCTATGCAGAAAAATCGTCGTCGCCAGCCGTCGCGCATAGGGCGGCTTGCTGGACGCCGTGAGCGGCTGATCCGCTTCTTGTGCGTGAGCCAACGCGCCCAGCATCGGGCTGACCACGTCCGCCTCGATCACTTGCTTGAACTTGGGCCGATCCAGTCGGCTGGTCAAATCCTCGGCAATCTGCGACTGGGACAGTTCCAGGTGATGAGGATGAATCAGCCATGCGCCTTCCGGCTTGTTTTGCCAGAGTGATCGAACCGTCCAGGCCAACAGCCTCAATGCGCCGCGCGTGCGATTGAAATTAGGAATCGTGGATACTTTGAGGTCAAGTACAGCGAGTAATTCGGGATGGAAGGGATAAGCATTCACCATCTCTTGGATATACTCGGCTCGCACAGAGCGTTGTGGCAGGTCTGCGTTTCGCGCTGCGTCCATCAGCCGCGTATAGTATTGTCCGTACGCCTCCAGCACGGGTCGAGCTGCGGCTCTATCAATGGACTTGAACATTCGGTGCGTGACGATAGCGGGAATCTCGCCTTCGCCAGTCGGCGTCAGCACGCGTTCCTGGCGGGCCGAAATCTTGAGCGCTTCGGCCAGTTTCTGCCGCAGTAGCTCGGTCTCTGGCACAAAAGCGTCCGACTGACTGGCCAGAGTCAACACGACTAGACAGCGCTCCTTGCTGGCGGCAAATTCCATGAGCGACATTAGAAATGCCACCGTCTGATCGGCGAGTGTAGATTGCTTGGTCACGGTCGGCACCGCCATCGCCCCGCGCAGATGGCGCGCGATCTCGTCGAGCAGGATGAGCGTCGGCTTGTCGCCAACCAGCGTCTCGAACAAGCCTGTTCCGGGCGCCGACTTCCATTCGTCGCTCTCTTTTGCCAGCGCGTAGCCTGCCCGCCCGCCAAGTTGGTACGCCAGCTCACCCCACAGAGTGAAGGTCTTGACCTTGTCCTTGGGATGGTCAATCCCTATTGTGGCATCCAAGTCAGAGCCGACGACGCCAGCGATTGCGATCTGGCCGGGCTTGGGAAGCGCAGTGCCTTTGCCAAGCAAACTCTGGACAGATTTGGGAGCGTGCCCGCTTGCAACGTGATAGAGCGCAATCAGATTGTGAGTCTTGCCCCCGCCGAAGGCCGTCTCTAATCGAATCACGGCATTCTTGCCGGCAGCCTTGCCGGTCAGCCGGCCCAGCGCATCGGCCAGCAGCGTCTTGAGGCCTGCCGTGGGATAGGTGTTGTCGAAAAAAGTGGCCGGATCACCGTAAACGGGATCGGCCTTGCCGTTCATGACATCTTGCAGGCGAGCAGCAAAAATATCTTCGCAGAGTTCGCCTTGGAGAACTTCCGTCCGAGGAGTGCAGAGGTCAAAGATGGACTGCATGGCGACCGTCCTTCAGATGGTATTCCATAATTCTATATTCAATGTTCAATCGAGGCAAATCACAAATCGCCTTACGCAGGACAAAACAACGAAGGGCGAGGAATGTCCCTTGCCCTTCGCTGCTTTTCGGAAACTGTGCCGGGCGCCCGCTATCGCTGGATGCGGGCTGATCCGCCTTGTGCAAAAGCTCGCACCTGATCCACGGTTGCCATGCTAGTGTCGCCCGGGAAAGTGGTCAGGAGCGCGCCGTGCGCCCAGCCCAACTTGACCGCCTCTTCCTCCGGCTCGCCTGTGAGGAGACCGTAAAAGAATCCGGCCGCGAACCCATCCCCGCCCCCGACGCGATCGTAAACGTCAAGCTCGCAGGTCGGCGAAACGTACGTCTTGCCGTCAATCCAGGCCACGGCGCCCCAGCTATGCCGGTTCGTCGAGTGCACCTCCCGCAGGGTCGTCGCGACGATCTTGACCTGCGGGAATTTGCTGACCACCTGATCAATCATCCCAAAGAAGGTGCTCGGGTCGAGCTTGGACTTGCTCGCGACCTCTGGCCCCGGTATGCCGAGTCCCATTTGCAGATCCTCTTCATTGCCGACGAGGACATCCACATGCTCCACAATCCGCCCGATGATGGACTGCGCGCGCTCGTGGCCGCCCCAGATGTTCCACAGCTTGGCGCGATAGTTCAGATCAAACGAGACCACCGCGCCGGCTGCCTTGGCGGCCTGCATGCCTTCGATGATCACCTCGCCCGTTGTTTCCGACAGCGCCGCAAAGATGCCGCCGCTGTGGAACCAGCGCACGCCGCCGGCCAGGATCGTTTTCCAGTCAAAGTCACCGGGCTTGAGCTGCGCGGCTGCCTCGTTCGCGCGGTTGTAAAACACGACCGGAGCGCGCACGCCGTGCCCGCGGTCGCTGTAAACCGTCGCCATATTGGGGCCGTTCACCCCGTTGTGCTTGAATCGCTTGTAAAAGGGCCTGACGCCCATCGCCCTCACCCGCTCGGCGATCAGATCGCCGATGGGATAGTCAACCGTCGCCGTGGCGATGCCCGTTTGCAGGCGGAAGCAGTCTGCCAGGTTGGCGGCACAGTTGAATTCGCCGCCGCTGACATGGATCTGGCACTCGGTTGCCTTGCGGAAGGGAATGATCCCCGGGTCCAGGCGGTGGACCAGCGCGCCGAGAGATAAAAAGTCCAACGCGCCACGCGTAGCGTGTTGGATATTCAGACCGTACTTCATTGTGCCTCCTCACTGGGTGGATTTTTTTGGAACGAGCTCTTGACAATGTGCGTCCGACCGAAGCAGATGATACACTAGAAACGGCGACACATCAACTCTCGGCCCTGAAGGTGGTTCGAGTCGTCCGCCGCTACTGCAGGATAGCCGTTGGGGTTGCCCCTGGGACTTACCAGGGGTTGGTTGCGGGGCTAGGGTGCCATCGGTTGAAATCGCAGATGCACATCGTCCAGGTACACGTAAGTATTGAAAAGTAGGTCCGGCTCATTGTACAGGCGAAAGACCACTGGGATGGAATCACCCGGATTGCCTTTCACAGGTTTACTGACGTATTTGCCATCCATATCAATGACAGGGGCACATCGGTACTGTTTCTGTTTATCGTCGTTCATATCCCTCAAAACCCTTTCACCATTGATCAGCACGTCGAATCTATCAACGTGCTCATCCAAGTTTGGATTGAAGTCAAATGTGAAAACGTGGTAATAGAACGTGAGGACAAGCTGTTGCCCGGCTGGCACGTCAGGCATGACAAAGGATTGGGACAGGCTGGCATAGCCGGTGGGGACGCCAGTGCAAGTGAATGCTGGGCTGCCTAACAATCCCGCCGGGTCGCCGGGACGATTCGGATCATCAATAGATGTACTGACTGGCAACTTGCTGTACAGATCGACTGTCCAGCCGGCAAGATTCGCCTGCGAGAAATCGCCATTGTTGAACAGCAAGATCTGGTCAGAGACGATGCCAGACACGCCCCCGGAGCGCCCGGCGAACTGTGCGTACACTGTCTTGAGGCCATTGTTGGGGTCGAGCGTCCAAGTAGTCGTGGGAGCAAAGGCGCGCCAGTCACTCCATGTGACACGGTCGTTGCTGAAGCGCATCCATGCTACTGTATCGCTTTCGATGGTCGCCGAGACCTCAAGCGTTACGCTGGTTTGATAAGTAGACTCCAAGTCTGGTTTGAACCTCACCATCACCGCCTTGGGGTCGGGTGGGCCGTTTCGGAAGAGCACGGGCATATACACATATCTGGGCACGACGGAGATGGTGATGACGTCGTTGCACGCACGCAACACGCCGCTGCCAGGCACGGCGCCGGCTGTCCAGATTCCAACCGCCTGCCCTTGTGCATTCGTGGGGCCTAACCATTCCAGACTTCCCAGCGTGGGTGGGATGACGCTGCCGGTCACAATAAAGCTCGGAATGAGATTACTGTAGCGATCAATCACGGTGGCAGTGACGGTAGCCGTCGCGCCGCTATTGACCACCAGTTGGGGGGGATTGACCTGCAAACGACATGTGGCCCGGTTGGGATCAGGGTCGCTCGTCAACGTGATATCGGCTGTGCCCAAGAGGGTATCAGAATAACTGACTCTCAGCAGGCCGGCGCCCACGACGCTGCCCGACTCCGCCGTCCAGGTGCTGGACGCTCGCCCATTGTCATCTGTGAAATTGAACACGCCGACGCTGCCAAGGGTAGTTGGGGAGATAGTGCCGACCACTGCCACAAGTGGGAGTGGGTTGCTGTAGGCGTCCAAAATTGTGACATTGACCGTGGCGGTCATGCCGCTATTGGCAAATAGCACGTTCGGGTTGACCTGGACCGAAATCTTGGATGGTGCACCGCGAATCAGGGACACCTGCCTCGTGCCGGTGAGACTGCCATTGGTGACCTGAAGCGGAGTTTGACCTGGATCTGTTCCTGCCGTCCAGAGGCCATACGCTTGACCCGCCGCGTCCGTCAGACCCAGACCACTGATCGTGCCCATAGTGTTCGGGAGTGTGCCGGTCAGCATCTGTCCGGCGAGCAGGTTGTCATAGCGGTCCATGATAGTGGCAGTGATGGTAGCGACTGCGCCGCTGTTGGCGACCTGGCTGAGTGGCAAGACCTGCACCGTAATCGTGTACGGCACGCCGGGGTTGACGGTCAGCTTGGCAGTGTCGGTGACGGCGCCATTGGTCCCGGTGACGGTCCAGGCGCCAGCGACCCGGCTGGTGTAAATGTTGGCCGCCCACGAGCCGCCGGCCACCGGGGTGATGGTAAAAGTCGTGCTGCTCGTCGCGTCGCCCAGGCTGTTGTCGTAGACATCAAAGCCTTGGACAGTGTAGGTCTGGGTCTGCCCGGCGGCGATCGTGACCGTCTTGGGCGAGATGGCAACGTGGTTGAGCCGGCCAGGGGTAAAGGTCACGGTTGTCGTCTTGGCGACCGCGCCAGTGGTGGTGGCAGTGATGGTCCGTGTGCCGGCCAGCGTGTCGCTGATCAGCGAGGTAGCGGCACCGTTCGTCGTCGCCGCCCGCGACACGATGCTGCCCCGGCTGACAGTAAACGTGACCGGCGTGCCATTCTTGACCGTGTTGTTATACCGGTCATAGACTGTTGCTGTCAGGACGCTGTTGTTGCCCACGACCTGGGAGGTTGGAACAGCCTTCAACGTCATGCTGTAAGGCCGGTCGGGCAAAAAGGTCACCGTGGTCGTGCCTGGCTGCGCCGATGGCTGACTGGTCGCAGTGATGAATCTTGATCCCGACACGGTGTCTGTAATCCATGACCGGGCACGGCCGCTCGCCGTCGTCACAACCTGGGGCACAGGGTTGCGTAAACTGCCGTTAAAGCTTACGGCTACAGTCTGCGTCACCAGGTTGTGATACTGGTCAAAGACGCTGGCAGTCAACGTGCTGCTGTAGCCAACCGTCTGGGTCACCGGGTTTGCTTGCAAGGTGATGCTAAAGGGCTGGCCCGGAAAAAAGTTCACCCTCGTCGTCCCGGTCACGCCCACACTGGTGGCGGTGATGTAAGCTGTACCGGCGACCGTCGAATGACTGACAGAAGCGGCCAATCCACCCAATGTCCAATCAGGAGGCGGCGGGTCACCCAAACTGCTGGCAAACGTAACCAGGGTGTTGTTGGCAACATAGTTGTTGAATCGGTCGGTGACATATGCTTTCAAAGGGCTACTGCTGCCAACGACCACCGCAGGCTGAGTGGCCCACAGTGTCACCGTGTAGGGCGCGCCAGTCACCAGGTTGACGGATGCCGTGCCGGCGACATTGTCGTAGGTGGCCATGATAATGCCGGTGGCGGGCGCTGGGCTGCGCTGGGCGGTAAAGATGGCCGTCGCAGTTAGCCCCTGGGTCACCCCGGCTGCCGAGCCCACATTGCTGCTCCATGTTGGCGTGATCAGCACAGCGTTGTGGTACAGATCTTGGCCGGTCGCCGTAAACGACCGTGTCGTTCCAGCTGTGACCGTAACCGGATCAGGCGAGACGGTGAGGGTTGCCACAGTGCCCGGAACAATGTTGATGATGGCTGTGCCAGATCTGCCGCGGTAGGTGGCGGTGATGACACCCCGGGCGGGGGCAGGTTGGGTCTGTGCGGTAAAGATTGCCGTCGCCGTTAGCCCATTCATCACGCTCATTGGCCGTGGGCCTACGTTGGTCGTCCACGTTGGCGTGATCATGACCGGGTTGTGGTACAGGTCTTGACCGGTGGCTGTGAACGCTCGGGTTGTTCCAACGGTGACGACAGCAGGATTAAGCAGGACCGTGATCGTCGTCGGATCGCCGGCGATGAACTGAACGGTAGTATTGCTAAAGGCGCTTGCAGCCGAGATGGTAATGGTCGCCGTGCCCATCCTGGTGGACGACGTAAGGGTAGCAGTGACCATGCCACCCTCTGTCGTGCGTACGTATGGCGCACTGGGAAAGCTGCCTAAACTGGTCGTAAACGTGACCAGCGTGCCATCTGCCACCGGCTGAGACAATTCGTCGCTAATCGTCGCCGCGATGGTCGAGGTTAAAGTGCCGTTTGCGATAATGCTGGCTGGACTTGCGCCTGGCGTCACTGTGGATGGTGGGCCAGGATCGTTAATCGCCATGCCGAAAGTCGCAGTGATGACGGCTTTGCCAACGACGGTCGAAGTGAGCAGCACAGCAGCCTGGTCACTGGCATGGGTCGTTGCGGTTTCAGCGCCGAGAATGCCCAGGCTGGTCGTGAATGAAATGACATCGCCTGCACCGGGTGTAAGAAAGCCGTCCACAGGCGAGTCAGCACGAACAGCCGTCGCCATGCCCAGGAAGAGGATGACACATCCCACGGTCAACGTGCCCAGTGCGATTGCTAGAATGATACGCAGTCTGGCAGTGGTGTTCATAGGTTGCTCCATACAGATATACATGTAATGTTTAGAAGGCCCCAAAACGCCTTATCTTGTCGAGAAAGTCGATTCCGCTTTTCCGTTGCTGGCGGATCATTTTACGCTTGGAATCGGCCAATTCGGCATCAAAAAGCGGAATCGACTTATTCGGCGCGATTTAGGCCGCTAAACATTCCATGATATACTATAAGCGATTTTTTGACAGTTGAACCTTAAAGTTTTCGGCATTTTCCCCAAACTTCCAAGTTGCATGCGTTGAACATCTAGCATTGCGGTCTATCTGACAGAAGCTAGGCCGAGAAGATAACCCTGCGATTACGGACGTACAGCCGCAACTTGCACGAAAAATGAATTGAGTATATCATTCAATTGAAAATTACATAATCAGGTTGGTGGGGGAGAGTCTTGTGGCGCGGCATCGCGGTGCCGCCTTCACCAGCGCGTAACGCCGATGGGGCAAATCCCAAGTGATTCGGGATGAATCTCTCAGGTCAATAGACAGGGGATGCGCAGCCACGAGCTGTGTGTCCCGTGTTGCATTTGTCATAAAATAGGAGGAAAGACAATGAAAACGGATCCGAAGGCTCGATACATAAAGTCTCACGAGTGGGTTCGCCTGGAGGGTGGCGAGGCCGTGGCTGGCATCAGCGATCACGCGCAGAGCCAGCTTTCCGATTTGGTCTATGTGGAACTGCCTGCTGTGGGCAAGACCTTCAAGCAGGGCCAGTCGTTCGGCGTCGTCGAGTCGGTCAAGGCCGCCTCGGACTTGTACATGCCGATGGATGGCGCCATCACTGCCGTCAACGAAGCGCTGCCCGACGAGCCGGGCCAGATCAACACGGATGCCTTTGCGTCGTGGCTGATCAAGTTCAAGCCTTCGAACCCGGCGCAGTTTGAAGCGCTGATGGATGTGGCAGCGTACGAAGCGTTTGTCGCGTCCGAAGCGCACTAGGTAATTTTCAATTATCAATTGTCAATTGAAAATTGAGAATTGGAGAATTTATGCCGTACATTCCACATACCGACGCCGAGCGGTTCGAAATGCTCAAGACCATCGGCGTCGAAAAAATGCAAGACCTCTTTCGCGATGTGCCGGAAGCGGTTCGCTTCCCCAGGCTGGATTTGCCGCCGGCCGTTTCCGAAATGGAAGTGATGTGGGAGCTGCAAAATATTGCCAGCGCCAACGTCAATACGGCCGACTTGGCGTGCTTCCTGGGCGCGGGCGCGTACAACCACTATATTCCCACGACCGTCAACTATGTCCTCAGCCGCGGCGAGTTTTACACGGCTTATACGCCGTACCAGCCGGAAATCTCGCAAGGCACGCTCCAGGCCATGTTCGAGTATCAGAGCATGATGTGCGCGCTCACCGGCATGGAGGTTTCCAACGCCAGCCACTATGACGGCGCGACGGCGCTGGCTGAAGGCGTGATGATGGCCGTGGCGGTGAGCCGAGGCGATCGGCGCAAGGTGGTTGTGAGCCCAGCCGTTCACCCGCAATATCGTCAAGTGGTCCGCACGTACACGCAGGGCATGGAATTGAACATCACGGGTGACGAGAACCTCACTGCGGCGATCCCCGACCTGCAAAAGTTGCTCGACGACAAGACAGCCGCGCTCGTCGTATCAAGTCCCAACTTTTTCGGGCAGATCGAAGACCTCCAGGGCCTGGCCGATGCGGTTCACGCGGCGGGCGCGCTGCTCATCGTCGTGGCGAACCCGATGAGCCTCGGTCTGCTCACGCCGCCCGGCCAATTCGGCGCGGACATTGTCTGCGGCGAGGGCCAGCCGCTCGGCATCCCGCTGAGCTTTGGCGGGCCGTACCTCGGTTTCTTTACCACGCGCAAGAACCTCGTGCGGCAAATGGCCGGGCGACTGGTCGGCGAGACAGTGGATGTGGATAATCAGCGCGGCTATGTGCTGACGCTATCCACCCGCGAGCAGCACATTCGCCGTGAAAAGGCCACGTCGAATATCTGCTCCAATCAAGGCTTGATGGCGCTGGCGGCGGCGGTCTATATGTCCACCCTGGGCAAGTGTGGCCTGCGCAACGTGGCCGAATTGAACTATCACAAGGCGCACTATGCCGCCGAGCAGATTGACGCGCTGCGCGGCTTTGTAGTGGACAAGCGCAAGCCGTTCTTTAACGAGTTCGTCGTCAAGTTCCCCAGGAGCGTGGCCTCCGTCAACGCGCACTTGTTGAGCGAGCACGGCATCCTCGGCGGCTACGATCTGGGCCAGGCTTATCCTCACCTCAAGAATCACATGCTCGTGGCTGTGACCGAGATGAACACCAAGGAACAGATTGACGAGCTGGTGGCGGCGCTGGAGCATCTCTCGCCCAAGCCGCCCAAGAAAGCTGTTAAAAAGTCCCAGAGGGCTGTCAAGAAACCGGCCCGGCAAGCTACCAAGACGACCCAAAAAGCTGCGAGGAGGGCGCGATGACCGAAAGAACGGGTCATACTATGACCGAAAAGACGGGTCATACGATGACCGAAAAGACGGGTCATACGATGCAAGAGCCATTGGTTTACGAGATTTCCGCGCCGGGTCGCTGCGGCGTGAGAATGCCCGAGCCGGACGTTCCGCTCGCTGCGCTGCCTGAAGGTCTGGTGCGAGACGACCTGCCTCTGCCCGAGCTGGCGCAGATGGATGTGGTGCGTCACTATCGGCGGCTTTCACTGCTCAACTAGGGCGTGG
>CAYGWJ010000298.1:0-4012 GCA_964353405.1 uncultured Anaerolineae bacterium | reverse complement strand
GGGGCAAGGAGCAAACGCGCCCCGGCGCTGCAGATCTCGAAACGGTTGCCACCCGGTTCATAAACATAGAGGAAAAATGTCTGCTGGACTGCGTGTTTGTGTGGGCCGGTCTCCATGAATACGTTGTGTTCAAGACAAATGTCTGCAGTGCGCAGCACATCCTCGCGGCTGTCCACCGCATAGGTCAAATGATGGAGACGTCCTTTAGCTCCGGTCTGGTCTTCGGAGATTGCCACTTCGTATGTTTTATTGTTTGTCGTCACCCAGGCCGCCTTTTCGGAGCCGTCATCGAAAATAATCTGCTCCGTCAGGCGGCAGCCCAGATACTCTTGCATGAATTGCCGGTTGGCTCGCACGTCCGCTGCCAGCAGATTGATGTGATCAATCCGCCGCACGCCGACGCCTCGGGCGGGGTATCGCGAGGCTTGATTCTTGAGCGCGGGACGCAACTCTTCCGGCGGAACGTACCATTCGGTCTCGTAATAGATTTCGATCGTGTGCCCGTCGGGGTCGGTGAAGCGATAGGCCGGGCCATGCCCGATGTCGCCCTCGCTCCAGCCCTTGCCCAGACCGGATTTCTCCAGCGCGGCCACCCGTCGTTGAAGCGCCTGCGGACTGGTTGCGCGAAAGGCATAATGCCCCAGCCCCGGCTTGTCGGCGGCGGTCAGCTTGAGTGTGTGTCGCTCGTAATCATCCCAGCCGCGCAGGTACACCGAGTCGCCCTGCCGGCCACTCTCCGTCATCCCCATCACATCCACAAAAAAACGCAGACTCTCATCCGGTTTGGGCGTCAGCAACTCGACATGAGCCAGATGGGCCAGGTCGTAAACCGGTTCCTCAAAACTCATTCTCTCCTCCGATTCCTTTCTACATATTCATGCAGACCATAAAAGTCATACGACATTTCACCCGTTAAAAGTTTCTCGCGCAAGCGCGCCTCTCGCTGGACGCGGGCCTCGGCGGCCTTGAGCACATCCGCTGCTCGCTCACGTTTGATGCAGACTCCGCCATCGGCATCGAGCACCACAATGTCATCCGGCGCGATGCGCGTCCCGCCCACAGTTACGGCAACGTTGAATTCGCCAATATGCGTTTTGGTCGCGCCTTTTACTCTGATGTAGCGCGTCCAGATGGGCAAGCCCAGCTCGACCAGTTCCTCAGCGTCTCGAATCGCGCCATCCACCAGAATCGCGGTTGCGCCACGAAGCTTGATTTGCGTTGCCAGCAGTTCGCCCATCAGCGCAACCGCACTCGGCTCCGGCATGGTCAGAATCAACACCTCGCCGGGCTGGATGCGTTCGATGACGGCGTGCACCATGAGGTTATCGTCCTGGCCGCACAGGACGGTGCGCGCCGGGCCGGCCACTCGGCTGCCGGGCAAGAGTTGAATCAGCGGCGCATCCAGCAGTCCCTCTTGACCAGAGGCTTCGTAGACCGTTGCCACGCCAAGCTCGCTCAGGCGAACAAGTTCATCTTTTGTCATAGGCTCTTGACCACCCAGGGGAGCGTGCGCTGGAATGCTTCCGCATACTTGACCTCTTCCATCCCCGAGATGCGACGGGCATGGTTGCCGCGTCGCGAGGCAAGCTCGGTGTAATAGGATTGCAGATAGCCTTGCGCGTGCATGGCCTGCATCGCCTTGACCTTTTGCTCCATGACCGGCGTAATGTCCACAAAAGTGTTCGGCATGAACTCGGAGAGCTCGGGTTGATGCGGCTCAAGGAAAAATAGATCAGGCGGAATGATGCGTTTGAACGCACTGGCAACTCCAGCGCCGGACGCCAGCAGACGCGCCTTTTGTACGGCCTGAGAGGCGGCCGGGTGATCGGGATTGAATGGATCAACCGGAGTATGAGTCAGGACAAGGTGCGGCTGCATGTCTTGGAACAGGCTAACCAACTGCTCCATCGCCGCATCGGTGATGTTCAGCGGATAGTCGCCCAAGTCAAGACAGCGGAACGTCGCTCCCACCGCCGAGGCAGCGGCGGCGGCTTCAGCATGGCGAATGCGCTTGACGTTCTCGAGGGTCTGGTTCGGCTCTTTCCAAAGCTCGCCAGATTCGCCGCGCTCGCCATACGAAAGCGCAAGCACAGTCGCGCTGCCGCCCTGTGACGTCGTCACTGCGATTGTACCCGCCGCCCGCCAGACAAAATCAGCCGAGTGCGCTCCGACAACCAAAAGATTCTTGTTACCCATCACAGCACCGTCTTGATCGCATCGTCAACATATTCCATATCGAACCACCACTGGTCATGAAGATGCGCCTCGCCCGGCCCCAGCAGATAGGCGGCCCGGATCGCGACGAGCTGAGCCAGGCGGGAATGCATGACCATCTCGCGCACCAGATTGTGCGGCCAGGTTGGCGGATTGGTCCACGGGCAACTCTTGACGCAGCGGTTGCACATGGTGCCCTTTTTGTTGGTAAAGTTAAAGCTGGCGCAGCGCTTCGTGTCCAGCTTCCAGGTCTCGTAACCGTTATACATTACCTTGTCGCCCATTGAAATGGCTTTACCAGGACAATTCTGTGCACAGATTTTGCAGCTCTGACAAAAACTTTGCAGGCCGAAATCAATGGGTCTATCGGGAATCAAAGGCATATTAGTAAGAATGGCAGCCGCCTTGAAACCAAGCCCGAGATACGGGTTCAGGATAATCCCCGCCCGGCTTACCTCGCCTATGCCCGCTGCGATCAATAGCGGCGGCAGCAACACGGAATACCTATTGACAAAGGAAGGGCCATACTGCGCTAAAGCATCCCAGCCCAGCCGCCGTATGTAATTGGCCATGGTCTCGGCGACCAGACCCAGGTGCGCATAGGCCTGGAAGCTGATGGGGTCGCCCATGTAGTCAGAGCCGGCAGAGGCGCGCACCGCCTTCCATTCCTTGCGCATCACAATGATGACGGCACGTTCATACTTGCAGTCAATCAGGTTGCCTTGTTTGTCGTGGCTATAGTAAGCCGATGGCGGCACTTCGCAGGTACCCACAATATCAGCTTTCAAAAAATAACCCGTGGCTTTGATGTGACGGGTCAGAACTTGCGGGTCTTCCGGGATTGGCGCGATTTCCGTGGCTATCGAATTGGATCTGAACACAGCTATGTGGTCAATTAGATCTTTTTGCGCCGCCGAGAGCGGATATTTACCTGGAAGGCTTTTTTGCACGCCCTTCTGGACGACCGGGCCATATTCGCCGCGGGTGGCCAGACTATAAGCAATGTTACGCAAATCAATACGCTGGACAGCGTCGGTAATGACACTGGTGGGTTTGTCCACGCGCTTGATGCGATCCATTGGGAAGGGTCCCAGTCGTTTCTTGTTGTATAGGATGCCTCTTGTTGGATTTTCCACTGCCCGCATCCCTGTAGGTATCAGCTACTGGTACACCACTCTGCTCGCATTCTCAAACCCTGGGCTTTAGCCAGGAATATGGCGATGGTGGATGATCTTGATGTAGATGGCAGGTTCGCCATCGCCATATTCTGATCGCTGATTTCCCTGGGTACGACTTTTACTTATCTTTTGTCAAACGCGGGAGCCGGGTAGGCCAACTTGGCCGTAGCCTGTTCAGCCGGCCACACCAGTTCCAGTTTGCCGTTCTGCCATTGAACCATCGGATTCAACACTTTGCCTGTGCCATCCGGGTTGAAGGTGACCGGACCGATCACCGTCGTCATATTGGTGGCGGCAATGGCATCTCGGATTTTGTCGCGGTCCAGCGTGCCGGCTTTCTCAATTGCGGCGGCGAGGATTTGCACGCACGCATAAGCTGGCCCCGTCAGCAAATCAGCGGGTCGCTTGAACTCAGCCTGATATGCAGCGTTGAGTTTGTCCACACCGGGGAATTTCATCGCATTGTGCCAGCCCGGGAAGATGGTGACATAGTCGCCATTCTTGCCAAGGTTTTTGCCCCAGGTGACATTTTCCGGTGCGCGGATGACCAGACTGAATTTGGGCGTCCAGCCGAGTTCGACCATTTGCTTGAACAGTGCTTCACCGCTCGGCTGATTGGG
>CAYGWJ010000297.1:0-22063 GCA_964353405.1 uncultured Anaerolineae bacterium | reverse complement strand
AGTTCAACCTAATGTATCAACATCAATCTTCTGGGTGGTACATCTCGATATCTAACAAATCGAGGGCGAGTCGAGAGACTGGATGCAGAAAAAGCCAAAAAGCGGTTGGATTTCATCAACGATGCACAACAGAAGGCGCGTGAGACTCGAGACCCGTTCTGCTTCACATCAAAGCACAGCGTATTTGGGCCGTATTCATTGCTGACTGGGACCAAGGATGAGGACGAGTCTTGCATAGAGTGCGTCTCAGCAGAAGTTGTTCGCTACGATAAACTCATAGCAAAAATCTACGATGATAACGCCGAGTATTTGACACCGTTGTGTATGATCATTGATGCAAAGACTGAGCAACCGTTCTCGATTCGCTCGCATGTGGTTATGATCACTGACCCACGACGCCTGGGAGATTTCATCAATAACTGGAAGGCAGCTGGAATAGAAGTCCCTGATTATGAAGTCAAGATTATTGAGCATGATCATGATTTTGATAACAAAGTGAGTGCAATATTCCGAAGCGGCCTGGGCATAGTAGTTGACCCATTGCTCGACCAGAACCAGAATCCCGCAAAGGGTATACCAGTTGTGGATATGAGAAGTATCATCGGAGATAAGTATAACGATATTCCTTGGTGAGTTGCGAGTGGAGAATCCGAATGAATGCCATCAAAGTCGCCATACTCCAAATATTTCCATCTGGTATCGATCTCGCCGCCAACCTTTCCAAAGGCGAGGCATTTTGCCGTCGCGCGGTGAGCGTCGGCGGCTATATTGGGTTGATGGGTAGTGAGCAGGTTAAAAGGGGGGCACGCTATCCCTGCAACCCTCGAGGAGAATCAAGATGAACATCAAACATTACGCGCTCGCCAGCCCGAGTTTTGTGCTCATCCTGGCGGCAACATGGCTATCGGCTTGCGGCGGACCTGCAGCGTCCAACGGGACGGTCGTGCCGGCCACGCCCAAGGCCGGACTCGCCAACCCGGCTTCCGTCTTTTGCACGGAGAAAGGCGGACGGCTCAACATCACGACAGATGCCACGGGCGGACAGGTCGGTCTATGCGTCTTTCCCGATGGCAGTCAATGTGAAGAGTGGACTTTCTATCAAGGCAAATGCACACCTGGGCCATCACAGGCGACGGCGACGGCGACAGATGCCAGTTCAGCCAATCTCACCGAAGCCGTGCTAAAGAACGCCAAGTACGAGCTACCCGATATCAAGATCGTGCAGCTCGTAGATGGCAAGTTTGAGAGCAAGTACGGCGAAGGCGCCAGTCAGGTCAATCGAGGCGAGTTGACGCGCATGGCCTTGGGTGACCTGAATGGCGACGGTGCACCGGACGGCGTGGTGATTCTGGCCGTCAACACGGGCGGGTCGGGCGTGTTTGTCTACCTGCTCGTCGTGGTGAACCGGAACGGCTTGCCGCAACAGGTCGCTGCCGAGATGTTGGGTGATCGAGTGAACGTGCAGAACCTTGCCGTCAAGGAGGGTCAGATCGTGCTCAACGCGCTCGGCTTTGCGCCGGGCGATCCCATGTGCTGCCCCTCGCAGTCGGTGATTCGCACGTATCGGCTGCAAAGCGACAAGCTACAAGCCGTGTCTGAGGTCAAGCTGACGGCAACGCCGTAGCCGACCGGCGCGAGCCTTGTGTAGGACAAGTCTGCAATCTTGTCCTACACAAGAGCCAACAGGTGATAGTTTGAACCGTATCAAGGTAGCACTACTTCAAATGGTCTCCCATGCCACCGACCTCGCCGCCAACCTTGCGAAAGGCGAAGCGTTCTGCCGTCGCGCGGCGGCGATGGGCGCGGACGTGGCACTCTTTCCCGAAATGTGGAACATCGGCTACGTGCATTGCCCGCCGGACGCGGACGGTCGCGCGGCGTGGCGCGCGCTTGCGCTCACTCTGCAAAGCGAGTACGTCACTCACTCTCGCGACTTGGCGCGCGAACTCGATATGGCAATTGCGCTCACATACCTTGAGTTAATAGGAATTTCCTTTTTCTCCACGAAGGGCACGAAGGCGCACGAAGAGGAAAACTTGGTGTCCCTTCGTGTTCTTCGTGGATAACTTGAGAGGCGCGGCCAAGCAGTCCGCAACTCGGTCTCACTCATTGACCGGCACGGCGACGTTCTGTTCACCTATTCCAAAATCCACACGTGTGAGTGGGATTGGGAAGCGGAACTCGAACCAGGCGATGATTTCTACGTCTGCGCGCTGGATACGAAATCAGGGCCGGTCAAGGTCGGCGCGATGATTTGCTTCGATCGCGAGTTTCCCGAACCGGCGCGCATCCTCATGCTACAAGGCGCGGAGATCATTCTCACGCCTAACGCCTGCGAGCTGGAAGCCAACCGCCTTGGCCAGTTCCGCGCGCGGGCAATGGAGAACATGGTCGGCGTGGCGATGACGAATTACGCCGCGCCGCAGGAGAACGGTCACTCGGTCGCGTTCAGCCCGATTTGCTTTGGCGAGGATGAGCGCACACGCAACCCGCTCGTCATCGAGGTGGGTGAAGCCGAAGGCATCTACATCGCAGAGTTCGACATGGACAAAATCCGCGCCTGGCGAGAGCAGGAAGCGTGGGGCAATGCCTTCCGCAGGCCGCGCCGCTATTCGATGTTGACCTCGCTCGCTGTCGAGCCGCCGTTCATTCGACCACGGACGACCGTCCGCTGACCACGGCAGTTGATTCGATTTCAAATCATCAACTGCGGTCGGTGGCCTGTCGTCTGCGGTCTCTAAAAGGAGAGCTACATGGGAGCGTTACAGAACAAAATCGCCGTCATCACCGGCAGTTCGCGCGGCTTGGGACTGGCCATGGCACACGCATTCGCCGCCGAGGGCGCATCGGTCGTGCTGTCTTCGCGCTCGAATGCGGCAGTTAACAAGGCCATGGACTCAATTCGGGCGGCGCTGCCCGGCGCGCAGGTCACGGGAACCGTGTGCGACACAAGTGACATGGCGCAAGTTGAGGCGTTGAGCGAATTTGCCGTCAAGACATTGGGCCGTTTTGACGTATGGATCAACAACGCGGGCATCTCGCCCACCTATGGTCCGACGGTGCACGTCCAGCCAGAAGAGTTTGTCAAGACGATGCAGACGAACGTGTTGGGCACTTACTATGGCTCGGTTGCAGCGATGCGCCACTTTTTGCCTCGGCATGCGGGCAAGCTCATCAACATCATGGGCGCGGGCGCGCGCGGGCCGGCGCCCATGCAAAGCGCGTACGGTTCGAGCAAGGCGTGGATTCGCAATTTCACGCTTGCGCTGGCTAGAGAGTATAATAAGAGCGGCGTGGGCATTTACGCCTTTAGCCCGGGTATGATGACGACCGACATGTTGACGACGGTTCACGTTGTGGCGGGCTATGAGCACTTGCTCAAGTCTTTTCCAACGGTGGTGCGTGCGCTCGGCAAGCCGCCCGAGGCGCCCGCGCGCAAAGCCGTGTGGCTGGCGAGTTCTGCCACCGATGGCCGCACGGGTCTTGAGGTATATTTGTACAATCCGGCCAATGCGCTGGTGGGGTTTATGCGCGAGAGCTTGCGCCGCTTGACGGGCAAACCCTCGCCCCAGCCTGACCCTCAACTGATTCTAGTCCCGCCGGCGATATGAAATATGGGTATCGGCGGCTCATGCTGGCGTGAGCCGATGGACACAGGTCGAGCCACATCACGGAGGAGGTGCTCTATGGTAAGCAGCGAGACACTCGCCGGCATGGATTTGTTCCGAGATTTGCCCGCAGATGGACTGGGGGCGATCGCCGCCATGTGCCGGGAAGAAACCTTCCCGGCCAAGACAGTGTTTTTTGCGCTGGATCGTCCAGCAGACAATATGTACTTGTTGCTGGAGGGCAGCGTTGGGTTGACAATTGAGCCTGTGCCGACGTCGCCCCCGCTGACCGTCTCGATTTTGAACTCGCACGGCCAGTTGTTTGGCTGGTCCTCCATCGTCGGGCCCCGAAACTATACGGCCACAGCCCAGGCCATGACCGATGTGCGTGTGATTGCCCTGGATGGCCATGCGCTGATGGAATTTCTGGAGCAGCATTCGGCGGTGGGCGTGACAGTGCTCAAGCGGCTGGCTCAATTGATCAGCTTGCGGATGAGCGAGCTGCGCCGCCTGCTGGCTGAAACCATTCGTGATTATGAACATCCGCCAGAGGCTCTGCACGAAAACTGACCCCAAGCGCTCGGTAGTTTTTTCGACGGACCTGTCACACCGATTCTCTATAACGGCAAGACCGGCCCGTTCGTGTAATCCGTGTGACAGGTCTCTATTAGCTATTGTAAACTCGTCGTGAGGTGAACATCAATGACACCGGACTCGGATATCGTTCTCGTCACTGGCGCAACGGGTTATATCGGCGGGCGACTGGTCGCCCAGTTGCTCGACGCGGGCTATCGCGTGCGCGTGTTGACGCGCGATGCGTCTCGATTGCAAGGCCGCACGTGGACAGGCCAGGTCGAGGTGGTGCAGGCCGACGTCCTTCAACCGGCCACTTTGCCCCAAGCCTTCGTTGGCGTCGCGTCGGCGTACTACCTGGCGCACATCATGGACGGCGTGGCGGATTTCCGTGAGCGCAACAAGTCTGCCGCGCGCAACTTTGGTCACGCGGCGCGTGCGGGGGGTGTTCAACGCATGGTGTATCTCGGAAGTCTGGGCAATGCCGAGGCTGACCGCTCGCAGCGTTTGCTCTCCCGTCAGGAGACGGCCGCTGCGCTGCGCGGCGCTGCCAGTGATGTGCCCGTCACCGAGTTTCGTGCCAGCCTCATCATTGGCTGTGGCAGCATGTTCTTTGAGATGATTCGCGTCGGCACCGAGCGCGTGCCGTTGATGTTCGTGCCGCGCTGGGTTTTTACGCCGGTTCAACCGATCGCCGTATCCGACGTGGTGGATTATCTCGTTGCTGCGTTGAGCCAGCCCGAAAGCGCCGGTCAGGTGATTGAAATCGGCGGGCCGGACGTGTTGAGCTATGGCGAGATGGTGATGGCCTATGCGCGTGAGCGTGGCCTGCCGCACTTGCTCATTCGCGTGCCGGCGTTCGCCGCGCGATTGTCGTCGTACTGGGTGCATTGGGCCACGCCGATTCCGGCCCGTGTGGCGTATTCGCTCGTCGAGGGATTGCACGAGCCGGTCGTCGTGAAGGATGATTCGGCGCGCCGCCTCTTTCCCCACCTCAAGCCAATGGATTACGTCTCCGTTGTGAAGAATTCGATTGCGCGTGTGGACGCTGGAGAAGTGGACACGTCGTGGAGTGATGCGTTGGCGACGAGTCAAGGCGACCAGACGCCCGCAGCGCTCAAGTGGCGCGAGGGCATGCTCATCGAAAGCCGCCAACGATACACGTCCGCTTCACCCGAGCAAGTGTATCGCGTGTTTGCGGGCCTGGGCGGCGAGCGCGGCTGGTTGTATGGCACATCGCTGTGGCACATGCGTGGCGTGATGGATCGCTTCTTTGGCGGCGTGGGCGTCAGTCGAGGCCGCCGCAATCCTGATAATGTTCACGTGGGCGACGTGGTGGACTTTTGGCGCGTGGAAAAAGTCGAGCCGAACCGCTTGCTCCGCCTGCGCGCCGAGATGAGGATGTTCGGTCCGGGCTGGCTCGAGTTCGAAGCTCAACCGCAACCGGATGGGTCAACACGCCTGCTCCAGACGGCGTTCTATGCCCCGCGCGGATTCTTGGGACATGTGTACTGGTATTCGCTCGTGCCGTTCCATGCCTTCGTTTTTTCTGGCCTGATTGACCAGATCGTCCGGCACGCGGAAGCCAGCCAGAGAGCCCTGTCCGAATTGCGCGAGTTGGCCCCGCGCGTTAGCGCTCAAAACTAGCAAATTATACCTGATTCCTGGGTATTGCCAACACGTTCCGTTGTCGGGTACTTTTTTTTCGGCGCGTGGCGCGTAGATGGCTTTTGACCTGTGGATGAATTCAAAGCGGCAATGGACAACCTGCAGCAGTTGCTCAAGGATGCTGCAACGGTAGAGGGCCATGACCGCATTTATATCCATGGCGAAAAAGAATACGAGGCGGCAGAGCGGTATTTGCAGGAAGGGATCCCTCTGAACTGGCAAGTGGCATCGGATCTCGGCACACTTGCTCAGGAACTGGGGGTGGAATACCCCCTTTATGGCGTCCGTCGTTTCAGTGCAAGGGCGACGCTAAACGCGATGCCGAGGATACGAGCCGAGGACGCGCAGTGTGAGTGCGTATTCGCCGAGGTGGCTCAGAGCGCGTGTCACCACGGCGTCATCCGTCGAACCGGCAAAGTCAATGTAGAACAAGTAATCCCACGGCCTGCCCACCAGCGGGCGCGATTCGATCTTGGTCAAGTCCAGATCGCGCAGCGCAAAGACGCTCAAGGCTTTGAACAGCGCGCCGGGGATATTGTTCAGCGTAAAGACGATAGAAGTCTTGGCGTCGCCGCCGGGCGAGACCGGCTGCGGCGCAATCGCAAGGAAGCGTGTAAAGTTGGCCGGATCGTCTTCGATGCCTTCGGCCAGGATCGCCATCCCGTACACCTCGGCAGCCCGGCGAGAGGCAATGGCCGCCACCGAAGGGTCTCCCTGCTCGCGGATGATCTTGACGCTGCCGGCCGTATCGTAAGCCGCTTCGGCCTTTACATTGGGCAATGAACGCAAATACCGCTCGCATTGGGCCAGACCTTGCGGGTGGCTGATGACTCGGCGGATGTCGCTCAACGCAGCGTCGGGATGCGCAATGAGGCAGTGCTGCACGCGCAGGTAATGCTCGCCCACGATGGGCAGCGAGTGCTGAAGCAAAAGATCATAGTTGCGGTGGATGCTGCCGGCGAGCGAGTTTTCGATCGGCACGAGTCCGGCGTCGCATGCTCCGGACTCGACGGCGGCAAAGACCGCCTCGAAAGTTTCGCGCGGAAGGGCAATGGCCGCCGCGCCGAAATGCTTTAGCGCGGCGGCTTCAGAATACGCGCCCGGTTCGCCTTGAAACGCGATGCGCATTTATGCCGATACCAGCTCGTGCACGGGAATAGACACCGGCGCTGCGGCGTTCACATAGTTCAGCCATTCAGCCGAGCGCGGATGCTCCCCGCGAATGACAGCGTGGAAAGCCTGCTGCACCGCGCGTGTGACTGGCCCCATTCGTCCGGCCCCGATGACGCGCATGTCTATCTCTCGCAGCGCAATGACCTCGGCCGCGGTGCCGCACACAAACACTTCGTCCGCAATGTACAACTGGTCACGCGAGATGGGCTGTTCGATGACGTCATAGCCCAGATCGCGAGCGAGCGTGACGAGTGCATCGCGAGTGATGCCTTCCAGGATGTCTGCCGTGGGCGGCGTGTAGACCTTGCCCGCGCGGACGAGGAACAGGTTCTCACCCGTGCATTCGGCCACATAGCCCTGTGTGTCGAGCAGGATGGCTTCGTCGAATCCCAGGCGCATAGACTCGGTCTTGGCCAGCACGCTGTTTGCATAGTTGCCGGTGATCTTGGCTTTGGTCATCATCACGTTCGGATGATGCCGTGTGAACGAGCTGACATTGGCGCGGATGCCGGCCTCTAACGCCTCGGCCCCAAGATAGTTGTTCCACTCCCAGACCGCAATCCCCACGCCAGGCTTGCCGGCGTCCACGGTGAGGTTCCAGCCGCCGTCGGTGAGATAAATCAGCGGACGGATGTAGCACGCGTCAAAGCCGTTGGCCGAGACCGTGAGTTTGATGGCGTCTGCCAGCTCCTGGGCGCTGTAAGGCAGATCGCGGAACCCCATCACCTTGGCCGAATTCACCAGCCGCTCCGTGTGTTCCTTGAGTCTGAAAACCGCCGGGCCGCCGGCCGTCGAGTAGCAGCGGATGCCCTCGAACACACCCACGCCATAGTGCAGTGCCGGGGTCAAAAAGTGCAGCGTAGCCTTTTCAAACTCGACGAGTTCGCCATTCATCCAAACGTACTTGGATTCCATGCCCATGATCTATTCCTCCTATGTTCGATTCAAGAATGATGTTTATTGATTCTGCAGTCGGCGGATGATTTGTTCCGTCATCTGCCGGGTCGTCAGTTTGCCGCCCAAGTCGGGGGTGCGGCAGCCAGAGGCGATGGCGTCGTCAATCGCCGTCTCGACGGCAACGGCTTCGCGCTCCAGCTTGAGCGAATAGCGCAAGAGCATCGCCGTACTCAAGATCATTCCGATGGGGTTGGCGATGCCCTGTCCGGCAATGTCCGGCGCCGAGCCGTGAATCGGTTCGTATAGCCCAGGCCCGTTGGCTCCAAGCGAGGCCGAAGGCAACAGTCCCATCGAACCGGACAACACCGATGCCTCGTCGGTCAAGATGTCGCCGAACATGTTCTCGGTCACCAGCACGTCCAAGCTCGCCGGTCTGGTGATGAGGCGCATCGCCGCCGTGTCTACCAGCATGTGCTCGAGCGTGATGTCTTTGTGTTCCGCGCCAATCGCCGTTGCGATTTGCCGCCACAGCCGCGAAGATTCAAGTACGTTGGCCTTGTCCACGGACGTGACTTGCCTGCGGCGACCTTTGGCCAGCTCAAACGCAAGTTCCACCACACGGCGAACTTCATAGTCATAGTATTCAAGCGTGTCCACCGCATACTCGTGACCATCGCGCATCTCGCGTCCTCTAGGTTGACCGAAATACAGTCCACCTGTGAGTTCGCGCACGACAAGCACATCCACGCCCACCAGGATTTCCGGTTTGAGCGGCGAAGCGTTCGCCAGACTGGGATGCACGCGCACCGGGCGCAGATTCGCAAACACGCCCAATCCCTTACGAAGCGCAAGTAACCCTTGCTCCGGCCGCACCTTGGCAGTCGGATCGTCCCATTTTGGCCCGCCCACAGCGCCCAGCAGAACTGCATCGGAAGCCTGGCAGTCGGCCAGCGTTTCATCTGTGAGCGCGACGCCGTATCGGTCAATCGAGCAGCCACCCATCAAGCGCTCGGTGAGTTCAAACGAGTGACCGAATTCCTTTGCGATGACTTGCAGCACGCGCACGGCCTCGGCCACCACTTCAGGACCGATGCCATCGCCAGGGAGAAGAATGATGTGGGCCTTCAAGCTGCCTCCTGGATGGATGATACTCTCAGCAACATGCGATCGTCAATCCATACTCGACTGAATCGGCCAGCGCCCGCCAACTGGCTTCGATGATGTTTGCGCTCGCGCCGACAGTGCTCCAGCGCCGGGCGCCGTTTTGTGTGTCAATGAGCACCCGCGTGGTCGCGCCCGTGCCGTGGTTGCTGTCCAAGATGCGGACTTTATAGTCGGCCAAATGGAATTTGCCAATAGCAGGATAATATGAGATGAGAGCTTTGCGCAGCGCGGCGTCCAATGCGTTGACTGGGCCGTTGCCTTCGGCGGCCGTGTGCAAGATCTCGCCGCCCGCCGGGACGCGCACCTTGACGGTAGCCTCGGCAAAAATACCACGTCCCTGCCGATGTTCCACGTTCGCTGAAAAATCAATCATCTCGAACGGCGGTTGATAAGTCGGCTGCTGGCGCTGCAGCATCAGCGCCACCGATGCTTCGGCAGCTTCGAACGAAAAGCCCTGTGCTTCGAGCGACTTGATCTCGTTGAGCACCTCGGCCACTTCAGCGCCACCGTTGACATCAAGACCGTATTCTTCTGCCTTGCTCAATAGATTGCCGCGCCCAGATAATTCACTGATGACCACGCGTTGTTGGTTGCCCACCAAGGTAGGATCAATATGCTGATAGGAGCTCCCGTTTCGGCGCATGGCCGCCACGTGAAGGCCGCCCTTGTGCGCAAAAGCGGACTTGCCCACATAAGCCATGTGCTCCTCTGGCGCAAGGTTGGCGACCTCGGCGACGAAATGTGAGACTTGATTCAGTTGGGCAAGAGTGCCTTTTGGCAGGCATGGCAGGCCGAGTTTCAGTTCGAGGTCGGGGATGATGGCGCACAGATTGGCGTTGCCGCAGCGTTCGCCGTAGCCATTAATCGTGCCTTGTACCTGAATCGCGCCCTCGCGGACGGCTGCCAGTGAGTTGGCAACCGCGCACTCGCCGTCGTTGTGAGTGTGAATGCCTATCGGGTGGACGAGTGCTGGTTTGACAGCGCGCACGATTTCGACGACTTCCCACGGCATCGAGCCGCCGTTCGTATCGCACAGCACCACCGTCTCTGCTCCGCCGCGCGCCGCTGCCTTGAGCGTTTCGAGCGCATAGGCCGGGTCGGCCTTGTAGCCGTCGAAAAAGTGCTCGGCGTCATAGATCACGCGACGGCCCTGCGCCCGCAGAAAAGCCAGGCTCTGTTCGATGATGCGCAGGTTGTCATCGAGCGTCGTCCGCAGCACTTCTGTGACGTGCAGCGTCCACGTTTTGCCCACCACGGTGCAAACGGGCGAGCCGGCATCGAGCAGCGCCTTGATGTTGGCGTCGTCTTCCGGGCCGCCCTGTCCGTTAGGACGGCACGTGGAGCCAAATGCGGCGATGAGGGAGGTTTGCCATGGCATATCCCGTGCGCGTTCAAAGAATTCGGCGTCCTTTGGATTGGAGCCAGGCCAGCCGCCCTCAATAAAGGTCACGCCCAGCTCGTCCAGCTTGCGGGCGATGCGCAATTTGTCCGCGCACGAAAGCGAGATGCCTTCGCGTTGTGTGCCGTCACGCAGAGTCGTGTCGTAAATCTGAATCGTCATTCGATTATCCATGCGCCACTTCAAAGGCTGTAATCTGACTCTCGAAACTCAATAGATAGCCTAGTTCATCGGCGCCGCCAAGTAAACAAGCCTTGGAAAATCCGTCCATTGGAAAACGCACCACAAGGCCGGTGGGCAAGGTCACGGTCTGGGAAGCGAGGTCAACGGAAAGCTCGGCCTGGGGCATTTCCTCGACCAGGTCGGATAACAGGCGATGCGTCTGCGTGTCTACGACGATCGGCAGCAGGCCATTCTTGAGCGCGTTGTTGCGAAAGATGTCGGCAAAGGATGTGGAGATGACGGCGCGAAAGCCAAAGCCGGTCAGCGCCCATGACGCGTGCTCACGCGACGAGCCGCAGCCAAAGTTGTCGCCCGCCAGAAGAATCTGCGCGCCGCGAGCCCCGGGCTTGTTCAAGACAAAATCCGACCTGGGCGAGCCATCGGCGTTATAGCGCCAGTCGGCAAAGAGATGATCCCCCAGGCCGTTTTTGTCAGTGGCCTTGAGGAACCTCGCCGGAATGATTTGGTCCGTGTCAACATCATTGACCGGCAATGAAACGATGCGAGAAAAGAGTGTCGTAAATTGAACCATAGTTAATCAGCCATCAAAGTTCGAATGTCGGTGATCTTGCCCGTGACGGCGGCCGCAGCGGCGGTCAACGGGCTGGCCAGGAAGGTTCGTCCACCCTTGCCTTGCCGCCCTTCAAAGTTGCGATTGCTCGTGCTCACGGAATACTGGCCGGGTTCGAGTTGATCGCCGTTCATCGCAATGCACATCGAGCAACCTGCTTCGCGCCATTCGGCTCCGGACGCTTTAAAGATGCGATCCAACCCTTCAGCCTCGGCCAGCCGCTTGACCTGTTGCGAGCCGGGCACGACGAGCACGCGCACATCCGGCGCGACCTGGCGCCCGCTGAACACCAGAGCTGCCGACCGCAAATCTGCCAGTCGTCCGTTAGTGCAACTGCCAATGAACACCACGTTCACGGGACGGCCCAGCAAAGCTTCGCCTGGCGTCAAGTCCATGTAGTGGAGCGCTTTTTCGAGTGCAGCCTTTTGGCTGGCATCGGTGAAGTCATCCGGCGTGGGAACCCGGCCAGTGACCGGGATACCCATGCCGGGATTGGTCCCATAGGTGATCATCGGTTCGAGCGCCGACGCATCCAGCGTCACAACCTTGTCGTACGTCGCGCCGTCATCCGAAGGCAGTTGCCGCCACTGAGCCACGGCCCGATCCCACGCTTCGCCTTGGGGCGCGAACTCGCGTCCTGCCAGGTACTCGAACGTCGTATCGTCCGGGGCGATCATGCCCGCGCGCGCGCCGGCTTCGATGGACATGTTGCAAACCGTCATGCGCTCTTCCATCGAGAGCGCGCGAATAGCAGAGCCGGTGTACTCGAACACGTGCCCCGTGCCGCCGCCGATGCCCAGCCTGGCGATGAGGGCAAGGATAATGTCCTTGGCCGAGACGCCGCGAGCCAGTTTGCCTTCGGCACGCACCTCGCACGTCATGGGCTGACGTTGAAGCAGACACTGACTGGCGAGAACGTGTTCGACCTCACTCGTGCCAATGCCAAAGGCCAGCGCGCCGAACGCGCCGTGCGTGGCCGTGTGGCTGTCGCCGCAGACGATGGTCATGCCGGGCTGCGTGAGTCCGAGTTCGGGCCCGATGACGTGGACGATGCCCTGGCTCGGGCTGCTCAAGCCGTGCAGCGTGATGCCAAACTCGCGGCAGTTGTCTTCGAGCTGCCGAATCTGCCTGGCCGCCAGTTCATCCGTAATGGGCAGCGAGCGGTCATGCGTCGGGATGCCGTGATCCACCGTCGCCACAGTTTTGTCTGGCCGCCGGACTGTTAGTCCACGCTCCCGCAGTCCGCTAAAGGCCTGCGGCGAAGTCACTTCATGGACAAGGTGCAAGTCAATGTAGAGCACGGCGGGCGAGTCCGGCTCTTGCACAACGATGTGCTTGTCCCATATTTTTTGAAAAAGCGTTAACGGTTGACGCGGAACGCGTGGTATCCTGTGAATCGGTCGAGTTGCCAAGTTTAGCTCCATCAGGTGGTTTGCACGTGGGCGATGACAGCCGGCGCTTCCGCTTGCCCATTGGGGTGAGTAGCGACCAACAGTTTGTTCAGCGCGGCGAGGTACGCCTTGGCACTCGCGACGATGATGTCCGTGTCTGCGCCGTGGCCGCCAAAGGTGCGGGTGCGATCGGTTTCTGTTTGCGTATCAAACGAGAGGGGGTGGCCGTTCTTGCTCTCGATGCGCACTGTCACTTCGCCGAGCGCGTCAATGCCTCCCGTCACGGCGTGGACGGAGAATTCGAGCAGATTGTTGGGCGCTTGAATAATAGCATCCATGGCTTTGTAGGCTGCATCCACTGGACCGGTGCCGATGGCGGCTTGAACTTGAGTGGTTCCATCTGGGCCGCGCAGGCGCACCGTTGCGGTCGGCATTCCCATCGTGCCGCAAGCGACCTGCAGACCGTCGAGCGTGAACACCTGGCGCGGCTGATAGAACTCGTCGGCCACCAGCGCTTCCAGGTCGGCGTCGGTGATCGTTTTCTTTTTGTCGGCCAAGGTCTTGAAACGCTCAAAGGCCTTGTCCAGGTCAGTTTCACTCACGGCATATCCCAGCTCGTAGAGTCGTGCCTTGAATGCGTGCCGGCCCGAGTGCTTGCCCAGCACCAGCCGCGTTTGCGTGACGCCGACGGCCTCTGGCCGCATGATCTCGTACGTTTGCTGATGCTTGAGCATTCCATCTTGATGAATGCCGGCCTCGTGCGCAAATGCATTTGCGCCGACGATGGCCTTGTTGGGTTGGACGACGATGCCGGTATAGTTGCTCACCAGTCTGCTGGCCCGCATGATCTGCGTGGTGTCAATGCCGGTGACCAGGTTGAACACCGGGCGGCGCGTGTTCAGCGCCATGACCACTTCTTCGAGCGAGGTGTTGCCCGCGCGCTCGCCAATGCCGTTGATGGTGACCTCGGCCTGGCGCGCGCCAGCCTGGATACCCGCAAGCGTGTTGGCCGTCGCCAGTCCCAGGTCGTCGTGACAATGCACCGAGACGATGCAGTTTTCGATTCCGGGCGTGTTCTTGATGATGCCCGCGATCAACGCGCCGAACTCGTCGGGCGTGATGTAGCCGACTGTGTCCGGGATATTGAGGGTGGTTGCGCCGGCTTTGATGGCTTCACCCAAGACGAGGTAAAGGAACTGCGGGTCGCTGCGCCCCGCGTCCTCCGGCGAAAATTCGACGTCTTGACATAGACTGCGCGCATAGCTCACCATCTCGATCACGCGCTCCAGCACCTGCTCTCGATCCATCTTGAGCTTGTACTGCATGTGAATCTCTGACGTGGCGAGGAAGGTGTGGATGCGTGGGCACGCGGCGTGCTTGACGGCCTCCCATGCTTTGTCAATGTCGTTCTTTGAAGCTCGCGCCAGTCCGCAGATGATGGGTGGGCGCTTGGACGTGCCATCGCCTCGGGCTGAGCCCACCTCGATCGCAATTCGGCGCACGGCTTCGAGGTCATCTGGCGAAGCCGCCGGGAACCCGGCCTCGATCACGTCCACGCCGAGTCTAACCAGCGTACGCGCTACTTCCAGTTTCTCGGCAGAGGTCATGGTCGCGCCGGGCGATTGCTCGCCGTCGCGCAGAGTGGTATCAAAGATGCGAATATAGTTGTTCATCAGTTTGTTATCCTGGCCTGGCTGACGACCCGTCCCTCGTTCAGCCGGAGCACGTGTGTAATGCTTGGCGGAAGCTCGTCGGCGCGATGCGTCACATAAATCATGCTTGTCTCAGGCCGACTGCCAACCCAATCAATCGCCTGCAAGACACGGTCCCGGTTGCCGGCATCCAGGCCCTGGCACGGTTCATCCAGCACGAGCAGAGCCGGGCCTTTCACCAGCGCCCGCGCGATGAGCACCAGTCGCTGCTCTCCTTCAGAGACCTGCTCCAAAGGTGTCTCGGCGCGTTCGGAGAGGCTCAGCCGCCGCATCCAAGAGAGGGCGACCTCGCGCTGGCCGGCTGAACACTGGCGATACAGCCCGACCGAGTCGAAAAAACCCGAGCAGACCACATCCAGGCACGTTGCACTCTTGCGATAATACAGTTGCAATTCCGGGGCTACCCAGCCGATGCTTTGCTTAATCTCCCAGATGCTTTCCCCCGACCCTCTGCGCCGGCCGAACAGCGTGATGTCGTTGGCATACGCCTGTGGGTTATCTGCCAGGATCAGACTGAGTAATGCCGGCCCCGTTCGGCCCCAGCAATGCCCACCGTTCACCTTCTTGAACTGTCCAGTTCACCCGCTCAAGAACCTGGGTCCCGTTGTACGAGACGCTCACGTTCTCCATGCGCACCAGGGCCTTGCGCGGAGGTTGGCGCTTCTCGTTCTTCTGACTAGCAGCCTGTCGGAGAACCCCGTAGCATAGGGCCTTGTGCCCGTCGTTTTCACGCCCACAAGGGGCTAAACTACGTCTCTCCGACAGGCTCCTAGCAGGCTGTCGGAGATCCCTGTAGTATAGGGCCTCGTGCCCGTCGTTTTCACGCCCACAAGGGGCTAAACTACGTCTCTCCGACAGTCTCCTAGCGTCAACTAGAGGCAAGCTGGCGAGTTTGTCTGTCACCTGTGCTGCGCAACTGTTCAAAACGGCTTGCCTGGGTCCCTGTGCGATCACGCGATTGCTTTCCACATACAGGACATGAGTGACGCGGGACGGAATTGCATCACGGTCGGTCCCCACGATCACCACACGCATATCACTCTGCATCAGCTCGTCAAGGTTCTCTGCCAACCTGACCCTGAACCGCTCGTCTAACCCGGCGAAAGGATTATCCAGGATGAGGAGCCGGGGACTTTCCAGCAACGCCCGCGCGATCAGGACCTTGCGCCTTTCCCCGTTAGAAAGCTGGATGACCTGCCTTGCCAACAATGTCCCCAGTTCCAGGTGTTCGATGACAGCTTGCCTTTGCGCCGTAAACTTGCCGTCCGAGTGGCTCTGGACGACGCAATAGGGATGGATGCTTTTGACGCCGTGCTCCGACAGGAATTCCGAGACGGACACCGTGTCCTGGTTCACACCCATGTTCCAACGAGCCTGGTAGAACGCCTCGTCACCCAATACCACTCTCTGGGCCTCAAAGGTCACGTAAGCAATATGGTCTTGCGGAGCTGCAGTTTGTCCGCCGTCCTGCAAAAAGTGATAGACGAGGTTGCCCTTGACGACTGGAAGAGAGCCGCACAGCGCCCTCATCAACACAGATTTGCCGGAACCATTCGGACCGATCACGGCCCAATGCTGGTCAGTGAGCATTTCCCAGCACAGTCCCTCGAACAAAAGCCTGTCGTGCAGGCGCAGCGAGACGTCGTTCAGCGATATGAACGGTCTTGCTTTGCCGGGGAGGAGTGCGGCGCTGTTCATAGCTTTCGGCAACCATAGAGGCTGTCTGAAAAGTAGCTTAGCCCCTTGTGGGCAAACGGGCACAAGGCCCTAAGCTACAGGCTTTTCAGACACCCTCTTATGCTGACTTGTTCCAATTCTCGGGACGCAGGGAACGGACAGCCGCGCCCGTCTGCCACATTTCCGACTCGCGCATTTCGCGCAGCTCGGCCTCCAGCTTTTCTTTATAGTCCGGCGCGCTGTTGGCTGCCAGCACGATGCGTGTCTCTTCGCCTGACACGACGCTCTGATACAGCCGATCAAAGACCGGCTCAACTGCCTTGCGGAACTCGTGCCGCCAATCCAGAGCACCGCGCTGCGCTGTGGTGCTGCAATTGGCGTACATCCAGTCCATGCCGTTTTCTGCCACCAGGCGGATCAAGCTCTGCGTCAACTCTTCGACAGTCTCGTTGAACGCTTCGCTGGCCGAGTGGCCGTGCTGGCGCAACTCGTTATATTGAGCTTCCATGACGCCCGCCAGCGCGCCCATCAGGAGGCCGCGCTCGCCAGTGAGGTCGCTATAGACTTCGTGCTGGAACGTCGTGGGGAAGAGATACCCTGCGCCCACCGCGATGCCGAGTGCGATGGTCCGCTCGGTTGCGCGTCCGGTCGCGTCCTGGTGAACGGCATAGCTCGCGTTGATGCCACTGCCGCTCAGGAAATTGGCCCGCACACTCCTCCCGGATCCTTTCGGCGCGACGAGGATCACGTCCACAAAGTCAGGCGGGACGATGCCCGTCTGATCGTTGTATACGATCCCAAAGCCGTGAGAAAAATACAGCGCGTCGCCTTGCTTGAGGCAGGGCTTGAGGCGGGGCCACGTCAACATCTGGCCCGCGTCCGAAACGAGGTATTGGATCACGCTGCCGCGCTCGGCGGCTTCTTGTAGCGAGAACAGCGTCTGGCCGGGAACCCAGCCATCCTTTCTGGCTTTATCCCAACTGGAGCTGCCGGATTTTTGGCCGACAATGACGTGGATGCCATTATCGCGCATGTTGAGTGCTTGCGCCGGGCCTTGCACTCCATAGCCCAGGACGGCGACGACTTCATCCTTCAAGACGGCGCGCGCCTTTTCCAACGGAAATTCGTCGCGCGTGACGACCTCTTCGACCACTCCACCAAAATTGATTTTTGCCACGGTGTGTCCTTTCAATCCAGTCTGAGATGAATCTAGCAGCCTGTCGGAGAGGTAACTTTGTAGGGCGGCTTTCCATAGCCGCCACTTTGTAGCGGCTTTCCATAGCCGCCGCGCTGGGGGCAGGTATGGACGCGAAGCGTGCCCTACAAGAGGCTCTCCGACAGCTTGCTAGGCCGTTGCCATTTCGGGCACGCGGGCCGGAACGAGCGGCGGGTTGAGGGTGGCCGTGCTCGAACCGCGCGTCATGGCCACGATGCCGGTTCGCACCATCTCGATGATGCCCAATGGGCGCAGCACCTCGATCAGCCCTTCAATCTTGTCTTCGGTGCCGGTGATTTCCACCATGAGCGATTCGTTCGCCACGTCCACGATCCGAGCGCGGAACACGTCCACGAGCTGCATCACCTGTGCGCGCGTGTTAATATCCGCCGCAACTTTGATGAGCGCCAGGTCGCGCGTCACGGCAGGTGTGTTGCTCACATCTTCCACGCGCAGGACGTTCACCAACTTGTAGAGATTGGCTTCAATGCGGCGGATTTCCGTCTGGTCGGCGTCCACCACAATCGTCATGCGCGAGACGCCCGGCTGCTCGGTGTGCCCGACAGTCAGCGACTCGATGTTGAACGCGCGGCGGCGAAACAGCGAGGCCACGCGATTGAGCACGCCCGGTTTATCTTCGACGTAGGCGACCAATGTGTACTGCATGTAATACCTCCCTCAACGTTTTCCCATGTCCGCGCCCGTTTCCACCAACACGCTGGGCGCCGGGCGGCGAATCATCGCATGCAGGTCGGCGCCGGCAGGCACCATGGGAAACACGGAATCTTCTTGCTCGACTCGAAAATCAATCACGACCGTGCCCAACTCGGCGCGGGCCCGTTCCACCGCGCCCTGCACTTGCGAACGCTCGGTCACACGGAGACCGGTGTGGCCGTAGGCCTCTGCTAACTTGGTAAAGTCCGGACTGAGCAGAGGGGTCGCGGCGTAACGGCGCTCATAGAAAAACTCTTGCCACTGGCGCACCATGCCCAGAAAGCCGTTATTGATGATGGCAATGTTCACTTTGATGTTCTCTTGCGCGATGGTCGCCAGCTCGGGCAGCGTCATCTGGAAACCGCCGTCGCCCGCGATGACCCATACTTCTTCGTCCGGCACCGCAAATTTGGCGCCGATGGCGGCCGGCAGCGCAAAGCCCATCGTCCCCAATCCGCCGGAGGTGATGTACGAGCGTGGACGGTCGTGCCGATAATACTGCGCCGCCCACATCTGGTTTTGTCCAACATCAGAGACGACCAGGGCTTCGCCGCCTGTAAATCGCCATAGGTCATGGATGACGTGCGCTGCGTAGAGGTGACCATTATCGGGCAGGTTCTTGATATCGCGCACGGCGGCATCGCCCTTCATCTCCTTGATGTGGTCGAGCCAATCTGCGCGATCTCTATTTTCAACACTTTCGAGCAGCGTCTCTAGCACCTCGCGCAGATCGCCGACCAGAGCCACGTCTGCTTTGACGTTCTTGTTGATTTCGGAGGGATCAATATCAATGTGAATCTTGATCGCGTTCGGCGCGTAGCCCTTCAGGTTGCCGGTCACACGATCGTCGAAGCGCATCCCGAACGCCAGTAACAAATCGGCCTCTTGAATGGCGTGATTGACCCACGCCTCGCCGTGCATGCCCATCATGCCGAGGTTCAGCGGATGGGAGGCGGGGAATCCGCCAATGCCCAGCAGCGTCATCGCCACAGGCGCATGTGCCTTTTCCGAAAATTCCCGCATCACACTCATTGCGCGCGAGACCATCACGCCGTGACCGGCGAGGATGACAGGCCGCCTGGCCGAGTTGATGATATCCAGGGCCCTTTGATATTCAGAAGGCAGCGCGCGCAGGTCAGGGCGATAGCCGGGCAGGCGCGGCGCCGCAGCGTCCCATTCAAACTCGCAGGTGGCCTGCTGAGCATCTTTGGCGATGTCAATCAGGACCGGCCCAGGCCGCCCGCTGCGCGCGATGTAGAACGCTTCGCGAATGGTGCGGGCAATGTCTTGGGCGCGGGTGACGAGATAGTTGTGCTTGGTGACGGGCAAGGTGACGCCGGTCACGTCCGCTTCTTGAAAAGCATCGTACCCAATGTACCGGCTGGCGACCTGGCCTGTGATGCAGACCATCGGCGAGGAATCCATCATGGCGGTGGCAATGCCGGTGACCAGGTTCGTCGCGCCTGGCCCAGAAGTCGCCATCGCTACGCCGACCCTACCCGAAGCGCGCGCGTAGCCGTCGGCTGCGTGAGCCGCGCCCTGCTCATGCCGGACGAGGACATGATGCAAAGGGTAATCCAGCATCGCGTCATAGATAGGCAGGTTCGACCCGCCCGGATAACCAAAAACAGTGTCCACGCCTTCGCGAACGAGACTTTCCCAGACGATTTGTGCACCTGTTCGTTTCATCCGTATCTCCTCCCTAGCAGCCTGTCGGAGAACTCTTGTAGCATAGGGCCTTGCCCCTGGGACTTACCAGGGGTTGTGCCCGTCGCTATTACGCCCACGAGGGGCTAAACTACGCCTCTCCGACAAGCTGCTAGTCCATGAGCACCGCGCCGGTATCGGCGCTGGTGACAAAGTGAGCATACCGGCGCAGCCACTTGCTCTGGATCTTTGGCTCGAACGGCGGCAAGGCCGCCAGCCTTGCGCGCATTTCTTCATCCGACAGCCGGGTATGCAGCGTCCGCGCGTCGAGGTCAATGTCAATCACGTCACCGGGCTCGAGTGCGGCGATAGGCCCGCGCGCGGCAGCTTCCGGCGAGACGTGGCCGATGCACGCGCCGCGCGTTCCGCCGGAAAAGCGGCCATCCGTAATGAGCGCCACTTTATCGCCCAGGCCCATGCCCATGATGGCGCTCGTCGGGCTGAGCATCTCTTGCATCCCAGGCCCGCCTTTGGGGCCTTCATAGCGGACGACGACGACATTGCCGGCTTTTACCTGCCCCGCCATGATGCCCGACATGGCTTTTTCTTCGCTCTCATAGATGCGCGCCGGGCCGGAGAATTGGCGCATGGCCGCGCTCACGCCGCCGCTCTTGACGACTGCGCCCCTGGGCGCGAGGTTGCCAAACAGAATGGCCAGCCCGCCGCGCGGTGAGTGGGCGTTCTCGCGCCGACGGATCACCTCGTCATCCTTGATCGTGGCGCCGGCGATAGACTCGCGGAGCGTGCGTCCTGTCACGGTGACGCGGTCAAGATGCAAGGTGTTACCTGCCGAGGCAATCTCGTTGAGGATCGCCGGGACACCCCCGGCGCGATGCACGTCTTCCATGTGCCATGGACCCGATGGGCTGACCTTGCATAGGTGTGGCACCTTGTCCGCCACGGCGTTGATGCGCTCGAGCGAATACGCCAGGCCGGCTTCGTGCGCAATGGCGAGTGTATGCAGCACGGTGTTGGTCGAGCCGCCCATGGCCATGTCAAGCGCGAACGCATCGTCGAGTGCTTCCGGTGTGACGATCATGCGCGGAGTGATTTGCTTTTCGACGAGTTGCAGAATCAATTGAGCGGCGCGGCAGGCCAGGTCCTGGCGTTCGGGGGAGAGGGCCAGCGCGGAACCGTTGTATGGCAGCGCCAGGCCCAGAACTTCCATGAGGCAATTCATGCTGTTGGCGGTGAACAGGCCCGAGCACGAACCGCACGAAGGGCAGGCAAAATCCTCCAGCACCTTGAGCCGCTCTGCACTCAGCTTGCCCGCCTGATATGCGCCGACGCCTTCAAAGACAGAGATCAAGTCCACGACCTGGCCGTCCGGCGTGCGCCCGGCCGCCATCGGCCCGCCGGAACAAAAGATCGCGGGGATATTCACGCGCATCGCCGCCATCAACATCCCCGGCACGATCTTGTCGCAATTGGGAATGCACACCATGCCGTCAAAGCGATGCGCCTCTATCATCGTCTCGACCGAGTCGGCAATCAGCTCCCGCGAAGGGAGCGAATACTTCATGCCCGAGTGCCCCATGGCAATGCCATCGTCCACGCCGATGGTGTTGAACTCGAAAGGCACGCCGCCCGCCGCGCGCACGGCATCTTTGACCAGCTTGCCAAAGGCCTGCAGGTGGACGTGACCGGGGATGACGTCAACGTACGAATTGACGATGGCGATAAAGGGCTTGCCCATGTCGGCATCGGTGACGCCGGTGGCTTTGAGCAAGGCCCGGTGGGGAGCGCGTTCGATGCCGCGCTTGATCTGGTCAGAGCGCATGTCAGGCATTGTACGCATCCCAGAGCGCATCGCAGCAGGTCCACTGCTCTTCGCTCGGCATGTCAGGAGACGCTGTGTCTGCTTCAATCACATCGTTCCACTCGGTATCGGCAAAATGGTCGGCGTTCATCTCTTCTCCTCGCATCACGAAAAAAAGAAGAGCCGCCCCGTTCGGTTGGGCGGCTCTTGTCTCTTTCTGGCCTTGTTTAGCTTGGTTTTACTTGACGTTGACTCTTTGCTCTGCCAGCCCAACCGAAATCAGGTTCTCGACGACGAGAACCTCAATAATAACGATAACAAGAGCGAGTCCGGCAAATGCAGTTATCATCGGTTTACTTCCGTGGCAAGATTATACTCGAGCACGGGGCTGGTGTCATCGTGCAAGTTGCAAGAAGGATACACAGTTATCTTTGGGCAAATTGCCCATTGGGAGAACGTCTCTACAGAATATCTTTGCTTTCACTCTTGGAAAGATTTATCATGTGTGTTACACTATCACCAAGCTCAACGAAAGGTGTGTGACATGGTTCAGCTTGATCTCAAACTACCCGATAGCCTGGCCCGCGAAGCCCAGGCCGCCGGACTGCTCAC
>CAYGWJ010000296.1:0-20183 GCA_964353405.1 uncultured Anaerolineae bacterium | reverse complement strand
GTCACCTTGTCGCGCGCGATATAGTCGTCAATCGGCGCCAGCAGATTCTTGTCAGCATAGACTTGCCATTCCCAACCCTGGAACGAGGCCAGGTTGGGCGGCGTGCCGCCGGCGAACATGGTCTGCAGCTTGGTGTAAAAGTTGGCGTTCGGGTCAGCCACCGGCGTAATATTGACGACCTGCCCCGGGTACTTGGCTTTGTAGGCCGGCCCCAGCTTTTCCCACGCCGGGCCGTCGGTCGTGTCGCCCCAGGCCAGGAATTCAATCGTGGTCGGAGCTTTGGTGGGCGGCACAGCCGGCGGGTTGGTCGGTTCCGGCCCTTTGGGCGCCTGCGTGGGTGCAGGCGTAGCGGCTGGCGCACAACTGGCCAGGAACGCCAGCGCGGCGGTCTGCCCGCCCAGCGCCAGAAAGTCGCGTCGTGACAGCTTTTTGTTTGCCATCTTTTTCTTCTCCTTCATAAATGGATGAACTTGTTTTTGTGACGAGGATGTCTTTTTGCCCAAAGCAAGGAATCCAGTCCCTCAAAATTGATCGCGTGCTCTGCCTCCTTTCTCGCGCTCGCCTGATCAGCGAGCCGCTTCCATGAATTGATCTAATTCGACAGGTTGACCAGTCTGGGCCGATTCGTTCGCCGCCAGAGTCAGCGCCAGGCTGCGGAGCGTCTCTGGCACAGACGAACGAATCAATGCTGCGTTGCCTTTGTCCACGGCGGACACAAACGCGCGGTTGACGCCGAAATGATGCTCGCCGCTATTGGGATGCTCTTGCTTGCCTTGCGGCGTGACCACGGTCAACTCAGTCGGCGTGATGCGGAGAAGCATCTTGCGCGCTACCAGGTCAACTCGCGGCGGCTGAAAATCGGCAATCTCTTTGAACAACCCATACGTGCAGCGCAGACTGCCCACTGCCCCGCCAGCGTGCTTGAACGAGAGCGAATAGCCATCCCAGTTGTGGAACTCGGCATCTGTGTAGGTATTCAGCGTGTAAGCGGCATAGACTGCCGTCACCGGCCCGCCGAACAGTTGGCACAAGTCGGTCAGGTGCGTGGTCTGGTCAACCACCTGCCCGCCGCCCCAATCCTTGTCGCGCAGCCACAGAATCGGCGGAAGCGTCCACAGCCATTCCGCCGAGGTCAATGCAAGAGGGCGATCTCTCAGAATCTGTTGCGCCCGAATCACCGCGTTCGAGTAACGCCAGTGATAGCACACGCATGACATGACGCCCGTTTGCTCGACCGCGCGCGCCACTCGCCAGGCGTCGGCCATCGTCAGCGCCAGCGGCTTTTCCACAAAGAACGGCAGATGACGCTCGGCTACGGCGATAGCCTGCTCCGCGTGCGAACCGGTCGGCGTGCAAATGTATAGCGCGTCCAGCTTTTCATCATTCAGCATCACGCCGTAATCGGTGTACGCCGTTGCGCCCGTGCACTGTGCCAGAGTCTGCGCGCGCTCCGACAAGACGTCAGCCACGGCCACAATCTTGGCCTCTGGAATTTTCGCCAGGCAATTGGCGTGAGTGTTGCTCATCCGTCCCGCGCCAATCATGCCAATACGAACCGTCATCGTGTCCTCACTATAGGAGCGAGGCAGCTTCTACTCCCAGATGCGACGAAGAAAATCGCGGCCCAGTCGAAGCGCGTGTGTCACCTTTTCGTCTGAGCCTTCCCACACCGGGTCTTCGTGTTCCAGCGAAATGACGCCGTCGTAGCCGCCTTCCATCAAATCGGAGATGATGCGCGTCCAGTTCATCTCGCCCCAGCCGGGGATGCGATAGCGCCACCAGCCCTGGCCTTCGATGCCCACATCCTGCAACGTGTCGCGCAAGATTTGCGTATCCTTGGCGTGAACATGCATCACCTTGCCGCGGAACTCGCGCAGCGGCACGTAAGGCTCCATGAATTGCCACACAAGGTGAGATGGATCGTAAGCCAGGCCCAGCTCGGGCAACTGGCGGAACAGTTCTCGCCACATGAAGGGCGACACGGCGGCGTTGCCAATCGCCGGGCAGTTTTCAATGGCGATCTTGACGCCGCACTCTTTTGCCAGCGGCAATACCTCGTTGCCGAGGAACTCGATGCCGGGCGCCAGGCTATCTTCGAGAGACCTGTTTTGCACACGGCCCGTAGCCGTAGCCATCAGCGGCACACTTAGCTTTCCCGCCATCCGCACGCGGTCAAGCACGTTCTTGCGATGCAACGCGGCGACGGCGAGGTCAGCGTCAAGCACATTCCGGCAATAGCAAAAGCAAGCAATCTCAACGCCCGTCTCTTTCACTGCCTGGCGCAAGGCTGCTTCGTCCAGGGGAATGGACGGGCCGACTTCAAGCGCATCGAAACTGTTTTCCCTGGCCCAGTGTGCCAGCTTTCCAATGGGCCACTGACCCAAAGCGTTGGTGTGGAAAGCGAGTTTCATCTACACTCCCTCACGCGCCAGTCGGATTTTGTATTCGTAGCGGTCAGCGCGATAAAAGGTAGTGGTGTATTCCACGGGCCGCATCACCGTTGTGTAACTCAGGCGGCGGCGCACCAGGAGCGGCGCGTGACGAGGGATGTCCAGCTTGCGCGCGATGTCGGCATCGGCCACGGCGGCGCTGATGGATTCATCGGCTTCGACCAGTGGGACGTGCAAAGTGTGTTCCAGCACCGCGTAAAGCGGAATGCGATCGAGATCGTGCTGTGCCAGTTGCTCGCCGATATCGCAACGCCAATAGCCGCGTGCCAGTGCAATTGGCTCGCCGTTGGCAAGCTGGATTCTTTCGATCAAGTACGCGTTTTGCTGAGGAGGGACTTTTAAAGCGCCGGCCACTTCGGCGGGGGGGATCAGCATCTTGGCGCACACCAGCCTGAACTCGGGCTTGATGTTGCGGCTCTGCATCTCTTCCGCAAACGAGGTGAGGCGCAACAGGCGCTCCTCGACCTTGTCACGTTTGACAAAGGTGCCTTTGCCGGCCTTGCGGTAGATCCAGCCTTCGCGCACCAGGTCGTGGACGGCGCGCCGCACGGTGGTACTGCTCAAGTCATAGCGGCGCATCAGCTCGTGCTCGGTGGGGAGTGCGTCACCGGGTTTGTAGATGCCTTGGGAAATCTCTTCCCGAAGAGTCTCCGACAGCCATTGATAGAGAGGGGCGTGACGCGTAGGACTCACGGCGGCTCCAAACCTTGCATTCTTGCATTAGTGCACTATTTGCGCCCTTACTTTATCACACTCTGGCCGATATTGTCAATACCCAAGTTTTTATGTTTTGTGGTATAAAAGCAGCCAAATCCTTTCCTCCACAGGTGACACGATGCCGAATACCATCGTAGATAATGAAGCGCTTCGTCAGGACGCCGTCGCCACGATGAGCCGATACGTCCAGTTCGATACCACCAATCCCCCCGGCAACGAAATGCCCGCCGCCGAGTGGCTGCGCGATCAAATCATCCAACGCCGCATCACCCGCGCTGTGACCGTCCATGAGCCTTTTCCCCGTCGCGGGCTAGTGATTGCGCGTATTCCGGGCGCCGAGCCGCTCAAGCCGCTGATGATCAACCATCACATGGATGTGGTGGCGGCTGATCCATCGCAGTGGACTCACCCGCCCTTTGGCGGCGTGATCGCCGACGGCTTTGTGTGGGGGCGCGGCACGCTCGACACCAAAGGTCTCGGCGTCATCTTTATGCTCGCGCTCGAATCACTCATCAAAGAAGGCGTCCAATTCCGCCGCCCGATTGTGATGACCGCTGTGCCGGATGAAGAGGCCGGTGGCAGTGGGATGAAGTGGCTGGTAGAAAATCACGCCGCTGCGATTGACCCCGAATGGGTGTGGGACGAGGGCAGCGGTGGCCTGAAAGGCATGTTTGGCTCCGGCATCCTGTTCGCCGTAGCCGTGGCGGAAAAGACGGTACAGTGGCTCAAGCTCATCGCCACCGGCGACCCCGGCCACGGCTCGATGCCGCACAACAACAACGCCAACGTCACGCTGGTCAATGCGCTCAAGCGCATCACTGATTCGCCGCGCCCGCTCCGCCTCAACTCGACGGCGGCGGCGATGTTCAAAGCGATCGCCTCGACGCAATCGTTCCCAGCCTCATGGGTGCTGCGTAACCTTTCGAACCCCATTGCGCTGGGGCTGGCGTCCAAACGGCTCACCAGTGATCGCCTCACCCATGCGCTGGTGCGCGACACGATCAGCCTGAATATGCTCAACGCCGGTTACAAAGTCAACGTCATCCCGGAAAAGGCCGAAGCCAGCCTCGACGTGCGCCTGCTGCCCGAAACCGATCCGGACGAGTTCGTCCGCTGGCTCAAGGCGCGCATCAACGACGATCGCATCAAGATCGAAAGCATCCTGAGCTCGCCGCCTTCGGGCGTTGCGCCGCTGGACAATCCGTTCTATCAGGCTGTCACGCACGCCGTCCATCACCATGCGCCGGGCGCGGGCGTCTTTCCGCTGCTCATGTCCGGCGCCACCGACGGGCGCTACTGGCGGATGCGCGGCTATCCCGCCTATGGCTTTGGCCCGTGCATCCTCGAACGGCACGACGTCGGCCGCGTGCATGGGATTGACGAGCGCATCTCGGCGGATAATTTGCTCCTGGGCATCAAGATGGCGCGCGATATGATCAAGGAACTGTGCGCGTGACGGCGACGGAGGGCCGCAGACGAGAGCCAAAGGCCCCCTATGGGCAGACCGCAGACCGCCGATGACCTGCGGCGCTGGCCGGTGTTTTGCAGTTGATCAGGAGGACACATGAACGAAGGCTATACACTCAGCCTGGCTCTGTTCGATTTTGTCCCGAACATGGCATTCCTCGTGGGCGCATACTTTTTAGTGCGGCTGGTGCTGATGGAGCGCGGTACTCGCTGCGGGCGCATGATGATGGCGGGCACGCTGCTAGTGTTCCTGGGTGGATTCTTCAAGGCAACCTGGAAGCTGCTCTATGCCACCGGCACAGCGGACATTCAGTGGATGAGCCAGATTCAATTCGTGCTGCTCGCGCCCGGTTTTTTGGCGATGCTGGTCGCCATCATCTTGACAGCGCGCCAGCAGCGCAAGAGCGGCAAACTGCCGCTCCTGGCAATTGCGCCGTGGAAGATCCCGCTGCTGGCCGTGATGACAATTTGCAGCATCGGCGCACAGGGGGTGTTGACCTACATCGCGTTCCGGCGCCGCGTCAATGTCGCGGGCTTTTTGTTTGCCCTGGCTGTGCTGTGTACCTTTGGCATGGGCGGCATGGCAAGCGGCGAGCAAACCGTCGCCAAGCAATGGATCGAGGAAAGCATCAACTCAGTCGGGCAGATCAGCTTTGCCATCGGAAGCTTCTTGCTCTATCGTGATTTCCGCAATCGTCACAACGCGCCGTGTTGAGCGCCAGCGACCGGCTACAAACTGGTGGGCACGGCTGATCCGCCGTCACACGGGGAGGACCGCATGGGCTGGGGCAATTATCGCAAGGGGCTCGTGTTCTATGCTGTTTTCATGGTCATGTACCTGGTCTACCGGTTTGTGCCAATCTTTCCTCTCAACCTCATCTGCGGCATCACCGAGTCCAACTTTCAGCACTACAAGGCAGGCTTTTTTGCGTACCTGATCGCCAGTTTGATCGAGTTTGGATTCAAGCGTCGGACGATCCGGAATCAAGAGAGCTTTTGGTTTTCTCGGTTGACGGCGACGACGTTTCTGCCGTGGTTCATCTTCATTCTGTGGTACATTGCACCCGCGGTCTATGGCAAATGGCCTCAAGTCACATTAGAGATCATTTACGCCAACGTCATCATCATCATCACCGGGATGTTCGTCGCTACCTTTGAGCGAGGACTGGAACAGATCGCCTACGCGCGGCAACTCAAAGCCGTCATTCTGATTCTGTTCCTGGTGTCTATCGGCCTGTATCTCATCTTTAGCTTCAGGCTGCCTTGGGCCGATGTGTTCGTCGAGCCGAGCTGGCGTTGATGACAGGGTGACAAGGTGAGAGGGCGACCTGGTGACACAGCGAACCAGATCATTTGCCATCCTGTCATGGATTCAGCAGATTCGAGGTAACAGTTCACCAGCGGGCACATCCACGATCCGCGTGCCGCCGATGCCGGTGCGTGCTGTGACGAGGCCACGATGCCCGGCCACGACCTTGCCGACGATGGCGGCCTCGCGTCCGTACTCATGTGAACGCATGGCCGCAAGCATTGCTTCCGCTTTGTCCGGCGCGACGATGGCAATGAGTTTGCCTTCGTTCGCCACGTAAAGCGGATCCAGCCCCAGCATCTCACACGCAGAGCGCACTGCCGGTTTGACCGGGATCGCGCGTTCGTTCAACTCGACGCCCACGCCACTTGCGTGGGCAATTTCGTTCAGCGTCACGCCCAGGCCGCCGCGCGTCGGATCGCGTAAGACGTGAATCGCCCTCACGTCCACCACCAGCATAGCTTCGACCAATCCCCACAGCGGCGCAGTGTCGCTTTCGAGAGCCGTTTCAAATTCCAATCCTTCGCGCACACTCATCACCGCCACACCGTGATCGCCGATGGTACCGCTCACGATGACCACGTCGCCGGGCTGCGCGCGCGTCGGGCCGATGTCAATGCCATCGGCAATCAGCCCAATGCCGGACGTGTTGATGTAGACGCCATCTCCCTGCCCCTTGCCCACGACTTTGGTATCGCCCGTGACGAGTTGCACGCCAGCTTTTTGGCACGCTCGCGCCATCGAGGCCACGATGCGCCCCAGCGCATCCATCGGCAAGCCTTCTTCAAGAATGAACCCCGCGCTCAAGTACATCGGCCTGGCGCCGCGCATGGCCAGATCATTCACGGTGCCATTGACAGCTAATTCTCCAATGTCGCCGCCAGGAAAAAAGAGCGGACGGACGACGAATGAGTCTGTTGTGAACGCCATTTGAAATTTCGCGTACTCGCGGGCTGCGTCCAAATTTGAAATTTCAAATTTCAAAGTAGTGGCATCGCCCATTTGGTTGAGGAAATCGTTAGCAAACTGCGGCGCAAAGAGATGCTCAATCAGGTCAGCCATCAGCTTACCGCCAGAGCCGTGACCCATTACGATGGTGGGATAATCGCGCAGAGGCAGCGGGCAAGTCCAGCCTTGAAAGTCGGGAGGCGGGTTTGAACTGTCGGTCATGCTTTCAATCCTCGATTCACCTGAACGGTGTAAATCGCCTGATCCAAAATCCTCATGGCAAAATGGTCTCAGTGGCGCGCTGGCACGGTGCTGGCGGCAAAAGTGCGAAAGATGAGTGCAAGCTCCCATTTGCACGGATAACCATTCACCGCTTCGCATCGCGCGCGCCAGATGCCCGCGTGCGGCACAATGTTGCCAGAGTCAAACTTGTACCACTCGGGGTCGGCGGTCCACACGTCACCCAGCGGCGTCATCAACAGCTTGATGGGCGAACCGTGGCTCACCAGCGCGACGCGCAGCAGACCAGGCGGCGCGGTTGTCACTCGCTCGTGCCAAAAGGCTGCCACGCGCGCAGCCACCTGCTCGGCCATCTCTTCGCGGCGATGCTCGGCCAAGCGCTCGTCAATCGCGACGGGCACATCGAGTTGCGCGGCGATGATCTGCGCTGTTTGCAGCGTCCGGTCGAGAGGCGAAGTATAGATGACCGTCGGCGAATGGCTGGTCAGGAAATTCGCCGCCATCGCCGCCTGCGCGCGCCCGTCGGGCGAAAGCGGCGGGCCAGGCGGCACATCATACCGCAGGCTCGCGTCGCCCAGGTTCGCCGGCTGTGCGTGGCGAATCAAATAGACGGTATGCACCGGATTAGTCATCAGCCCGGGCGCCTTGAATTCAAGTGAGCACACAGCCGTCCACACAGATCGGCGATCTCGTCCGGCCCACCGTGTGGAGCTTCCGGCCACTCGTCCACGCGGATGCCCCAATACTCGCGCGGCGCGCCGGGGTAGCGCGGCACAACGTGAACGTGCAGGTGCGCCGCGCGATGACCCAACACGAACGAGTAAATGTATTCTGCTTCCATGACGGCTGTGAGTGCACGGCTGAGGCGCGTGACCATCAAGCCCATGGCTTGCGCTTCAGCATCCGTCAGATCGGCCAAGCCTGCTGCGTGGCGTCTAGGCTCGACCATCAAGTAGCCCAGGTAAGCGGTCGCTTGGCCTTCAGGAATTTGCACATGATTTGCATAAACCAGGTCGTCTTCATAGATCGCGCCGCCGGGGATCGAGATTTCGCCGCGATGCTTACGGCAGACGAAACAATCGAGTGCGCTCAAGCTGCCACCTCGCTCTGCGAAGGGAGACTGGAGATTGGAGATTTGAACTTGTAGTATGCCGCACACGCGCCTTCGGATGAGACCATCGTTGCGCCAAGTGGACGCTGAGGCGTACACTGCTTGCCAAACGCTGGGCACTCGGGCGGTTTTTTTAACCCCTGCAGCACTTGCCCACTGATGCACATCGGGTTCTCTTGCACGTTGATGGCTTGCACCTCGGGGAAACGCTTCTCCGCATCCATATCAGCAAATTCGTCGCGCAAGCGATAGCCGCTCATGGGGATGACGCCGATGCCGCGCCACGCCCGGTCGCACGGCTCAAACACACGCTTGATGACGTCTTGCGCAGGCTGGTTGCCCTCACGCCGGACGCTGCGCGCGTAAGCATTGATGACCTTGTGCCGGCCCGCTTCGAGTTGCAGAACGCATTCGCGGATGCCCAGAGCCAAATCAAGCGGCTCAAAGCCGGTGACGACAATGGGCGTACGGAAGCGCTCGGCCAACGGCTCATACTCCCAGTAACCCATCACCGTGCAGACATGACCGGCGGCCAAAAAGCCCTGCACACGATGCGTGGGTGAAGAGAGAATTGCCATGATGGCGGGCGGCACGGTCACGTGGCTGACCAGCATGGCAAAATTCTTTAGCCCCAGTTGTCGCGCCTGCACTACCGCCATCGCGTTAGGGGGCGCGGTCGTCTCAAAGCCGATGGCGAAAAAGACAACCGTCTTGCCGGGGTGTCGCTGGGCAAGCTTGATCGCATCGAGCGGCGAATAGACAATCCTGACCTGCCCGCCGCGCGCCTTGACGGCGAACAAGTCTTCGCGCGAGCCGGGCACGCGAAGCATGTCGCCGTAAGACGCCAAGATCACGTCGGGCCGCGCAGCAAGCATCAGTGCCTTGTCAATCAGTTCCAATGGCGTGACGCACACGGGGCAGCCGGGGCCATGCACCAGCTCGACTTTTTTGGGCAATAGTTCGTCAATGCCAAAGCGCACCAGATTGTGCGTCTGCCCGCCGCAGACTTCCATGATCGTCCAAGGCCTTGTGACAGTGAGACGGATGTCGTCTAGCACACGCTTGACTGCGGTCTCATCTCGGTACTCGTCTATGTATTTCATATCAAATCTCAAATTCAAAATCTCAAATCTCAAACAGTTGTACGGCGTGTCTTGTAAATGATAGTAGCGAGAATACGAACCAGTTCATCTGCTTCCTGAATCAAAGCATTTACTTCGGCGTCGTTGAGCAAAGTGGCCTTGACGATGCGAAGCCAGTAGCGAGACTCGCGGGCTTCTTTTCGGGCAATGCCCATTTTGTGCGCGAAATCCTTCTTGGACTCACCACCGTGCGCTTCTTCGACGTTAGCACCAATGGATGTTCCACATGCAATTAACTGTCGCCCGATTTCGATACCTGCTGCCGTTCGCGGCAACCGTCCTACAAGTTTTACCACACGAACACTAAAACAGGAACGTTCGCTCTTTGATGTCAAACGGAGCTTTCTTTTCGACCTCATACGGCGCTTGGGCTTCTTTGACCTTTCGAGCGGCCATGTGTCTCCTCGAAATCTCAAATGTCGAATTTCAAACGACGCTTTTGGCATTTGAGATTTGATATTTGAAATTTATATAGGTTCCAGTTCTTGCCCGACCTCTTCAATCTGCCGGAACAACTCGAGCGTCTCTAGTGCTTCTTGCTCATCCAAGATGTTGAGCGCAAAGCCGACGTGGATGATGCAGTAATCGCCCACCTTCGCTTCGGGCACAAAGTCGAGGCAGGTCTCTTTGATCACGCCGCCAAAGTCCACTTTTCCCATTCGACGACCGTCAGCTTCATAGATGTTGGTGATCTTGCCAGGTATTCCAAGACACATGTTGCCCCCAGAAAATTACAAATGTCAAATCTCAAATTTCAAACAGCGCTTTTGACATTTGAATTTTGATATTTGAAATTTGCGACTATAGCTTGTCCCAATGCGATTCCGCCATCATTCGGCGGCACGAGACTGTGAGTGTACACCGTAAAGCCCGTCTCACGCAAGAGCGGAACCGTCAGCCCCAGCAGCGTGACGTTCTGGAACACGCCGCCGGAAAGCGCCACGTCGCGCAAGCCTGTCTCGCTGCGGATGCGCTGGCACACGGCCAGAATCATTTCGGCAATCGTGCGATGGAATTTCGCGCCAATCTTGTCCGCGTCCACGCCGCGCCGCACGTCCTCAATCACCTCGGCCAACAAACTCTTGAGGCTGATTTCGCTATCTCTCAAGCCGAAGAGATATCCTTGGAGGTTGGAGATTGGAGATTGGAGATTGGAGATTTGTTCCAACTCCGTCGCGGCCTGACCTTCGTATGTCGCTTCGGTACGGACATTGGCAAGCGCGGCGACGCAATCGAACAGCCGCCCCATCGAAGAAGTGAGCGGTGCGTTCAGGCTCTTTTTCGCTTGCTGACGGCAGACGCGCAATTCTTGATCGGTCACGGATTGCAGGAACGGCAATCCCGTGACATCTAATTCCAGCGCCTCAGCATAGCCCACAGCGATGCGCCACGGATTGCGAATCGCCGCTTCGCCGCCGGGTAAGGGCAGGTATTCCAGGTGCATCGCGCGGTCAAAGCCCGCAAAATCCGCGACGAGAAACTCGCCGCCCCAGATGCGCCCGTCCGTGCCATAGCCTGTGCCGTCGAGCGCCACGCCGATGACGGGGCCCGAGATGGCATTCTCCGCCATGCACGCGGCGATGTGGGCGTGATGGTGCTGGACAGGCTGCAAGAGGCAAGAGGCAAGTGGCGGGTCAACATCGTTTTGTTGCGTCTTGCCACTTGCCTCTTGCTCTTTAGCGTAACGAGTGCTCAGATAATCCGGGTGTAGGTCGTGGGCTAAAATCTCTGGCTCGACGCGAAAGAGCTTTTTGAGATGCTCGATCATCGCTTCGTAGGAAGCGAGCGTCTCATAGTTTTCCAGGTCGCCAATGTGCGGGCTGAGGAAGGCATAGCGGCCATTCGCCAGACAGAATGTGTTCTTGAGTTCGCCGCCGCACGCCAGCGTGGGCCGCAATTCCATCGCCAGCTTGACCGGATACGGCGCATATCCCCGCGAACGGCGCAGCGGCAATTCCACGCCCGCAAACACGCGCGTCACACTGTCATCGCAGCGAGCGTGAATATCGCGGTTGTGCAGCAGGAACGCATCGGCCAATGCCGCCAGCCGTTCAAGCGCTTCATCGTTGCGCGTGGCGATAGGTTCTTCAGAATAGTTGCCACTCGTCATGACGAGGGCGATTGGGTGTCGGGTATTGGGTATTGGAGATTGGAGATTGGAGATTGGAGATTGGAGATTGGAGATTGGAGATTGCGGCGACACTAACCAATAGTGCAAGGGCGAGTAAGGCAGCATGATACCGAGAGTGTTTTGGTTGGGTGCGACGAGTGAGCTAATGGGTGAATCAGGTCGAGCGCGTAAAAGGAGGATGGGCCGCTGGCGCGAGGTGAGCAGTTGCCGTTCAGCGTCGCTCAACTCGCAAAAGTGTTCGACGGTTCCCACGTCGGGCGTCATCAGCGCGAATGGTTTGCCGACCCTACCTTTACGCCGACGCAACTCGGCTACCACTTGGTCATTCGTCGCATCGCACGCCAGGTGAAATCCGCCAATACCCTTCACGGCAATAATCCTGCCATCCGCCAACCACTGTCGCGCTTCCTCAATCGCCTCTCGTGCGTCATTTGAGATTTGAGACACTTGCACCTGCACTGGCGTTTGTTGCGAGCGCAGCGAGTGCAGGTGTTTGAGATTTGAGATTTGAAACGTGACAGTCGGCCCACACACCGGACAGGCATTTGGCTGTGCGTGAAAGCGGCGATTCGTCGGATCGCGGTACTCGCGCTCGCAGTCGGGGCACATCGGAAAGGCGCGCATCGTCGTCAGCGGACGATCGTAAGGCACATCTTGAATGATCGTAAAACGTGGGCCGCAGTGGGTGCAGTTGATAAAGGGGTAGAGGTAACGCCGGTCATTGGGATCAAACAATTCACGCAGGCAATCGTCGCAGATACATACGTCCGGACTGACGAGCGTTGCGCCCGGCAGTGATTGGCTCTCGCGAATGGTGAAATCAGTATCGCCGCTCAGTGCGGCCAGCGTGACTGCGACCGACTCGATTTTTGCCAGCGGCGGAGCCTGGCCTCGCAACGCGACGGTGAAGCGGTCAAGATCAACCGGTGGGCCTTCGATTTCAATATCCACGCCCTGGCTGCTGTTCAACACCCAGCCCGTGAGCGCCAGACGCTTGGCGAGTGTGTAGACAAAGGGACGGAAACCCACTCCCTGGACAACACCTGTGACGTGAAGGTGGCGTCTCTCCATTCACACTGCCTACGGTTTACACATCACCGCTTGGTTATCGAATCCATAGGTAATCCGACAGTTCAACACCAGGCCGTCCGCCATGCGGACGCGGACATCTGGAACGCCTGAAACACGGTTACCTAGTTCCAGGCTATAGCCTCGCCAACCCTGAGCCAGCGCATGGCGATGGACAGTCAGCAAAACGCCGTCATCGCTGAGTGGAAACTGCAACCATCCCCAATTGATCCCTATGCTGACAATGGCCAATAAAACCAGAATTGCCAACAAGGCCCAATAGCCTGAACGTCGGGAGTGCCGGAAGGCCAGTAGAGTCCATTCCAGAACTTGGCGGAACAGCAACAGTGCTGCGGCCAAAAGTGCCGTGATGGCCAGCTCGATCAGCCCGAACTGCAATCGGTTCCAGGATAGCACCACGAACATTACAAGCGTCAAACCACAGACCATGAGGAGCGCCTTGACAAAACCGCGCCGCTGATTCGGCCAGGCGATTGCCGCTCCCAACACAAGTCCAAACAGGCCGACAATGGCAAGGCATGCCGCAGGGGAAAGAATAGCTCCGCTCTCCTGCCCTCGCCGTACGACCGGCACGCCGACGAAAAAGAGCCAGTTCCAGAATCCGGCGAATGCCAGCGCAGGCGCCATTGCCAGCGTCAGTCCGAGCGCGGCACCGATGGCGCGGCGCTGGAACGAATTGTCTATCGGGTGAATGGGTGTGTCTTGCTGTTCTGTCACGCTGGCCTGCCGCCTACGGATCGGCGTTATTCGATGTCAATCGAATCCAGGAAGAACTCTTCTGGCGGAAAAACAATCATCGCCAATTCACCGCACGCGGAACACGGCCTGTCGGCATCATCACCGCGCACGCCTTCAAATTCATGACCGCATTGAAAGCAGCGATAGTGCGGCGGATTCCGATCGAAATACAACTGCGCGCCTTCGGCCGGCGTGCCCTTGGCAGAGATGTCAAAGCACAACCGCACCGACTCTTCGGTCACATGCCCGCCTTCGTTGATACTAAAGTGCATTCCCACCACGCGGGGGGAACCGACCTCTTCGGCTTTGGCCAGCGCAGCTTCAACCATGCTCTCGACCGCAGACAATTCGTGCATGCTGTGCTCCAAAATGAGATACTCGCATTATCCCAGAAATGCGGCTAGCGCGCCACTGCTTGAACAATTGCCCCGTGGCTCCAGCAGGGGACAATAGGATCGTCAACGGGCGCTGCAGTCTACTTGCGGTACCACAACTGACCGACCTTGTTAAACCAATTGCCCTCTGGACAAAACCAGAGGGCAACGACGAAACGAGAGCGGGCTTTTGCTACGGTGTCTGGCACGCCGCCAGTTGAACGCGCACCCCATCCAGCCGTTCCATAGCCGTTCTGGACAAGTTGCGCATCAGAATGTAGCCGAGGCGGGCATCCACTTCACACATGGCGCGCAAACCCGCCGCGTCAACCGCCACAGCGCATATGTCTTCCGCGGCCTTGAGCGACGTGGTGAGGCAATACGGCTCAAGCAAAGCTGACAGCGCAAACGCCTCGCCGGGCGCGACCTCGCCGATGAGGGCATTCTGGATTCGGCCCTGCTCGCCGCTGCTGTACAGCAAGTCAACGCTGCCTTCGGTGAGCAGATAGAATTTGCTGGCCGATTTGCCCTGTTCGCCAATCAAGTCGCCTTTCACAAAGCCGACTTTATCGGCGATCATGGCAATGCCCGAAATCTGCACATCCGTCAGGCCGCCAAAGAATGGATAACGACGTAAAAGCTCAGGTGAGATCATAGCGTCTGCTCCTATTCGCTATGTCACCCAGAGCGCCCCGGCTACGCTGAGGCAAGCGAAGGGTCTCTGCCCCGCATCAAAGAGATTCCTCGCGCCTGCCCTGAGCAAAGCCGAAGGGTCGCTCGGAATGACAGGGGTAGGTTTTACCGAGTTCGTCAAGGACGGCCTGCACTGCCGCCGGAATCGCGGCCTCGACCTGCGGCGTGAGTGTCTCGCCAAAGTCAAGCATGTTCACTGCCTCGATGGCGACGACGGCGACCGCGTCCGCGTCCGGTGTCTTGCCGCCCTGCTGGCGAATGAGCTGCAGTGCAGTTTTCAACGATGCATCGTGCGCGCCATCGGCGTTGTAGGAGGGAATGTCGTCAAGCGTCAGGCGGTAAATCGCGCCGGGCTGTCCGCCCCCTGAAGGGGAGCCTTGACCGCGCGTCTGGATGGCATCCACCAGAATCACGCGGTCATAACCTTCGAGTTGCTCGGCCAGCCGCAACCCACCCAGTGACGCTTCGAGAAATTCCACCTCCGGGTCGGCCACACGCTCACGCACGGCCTGGGCCACTCGAATCCCGATGCCGTCATCGCTCAGGATCGGATTGCCCAGGCCAACGACGATTGTCTTCATTCGTTGCAATGCTGTTCTCGTTTCACGCATCAGCAGTTTTGCTTGAGCACATCCACAACTTCACCCTTCGAATTGCGGATCGTGACCTGCAACGGCATCTGGCCGGGCAGGCTGTGCGTGGCGCAGCCAAAGCACGGGTCGTAAGCGCGGAAGGCCATCTCGATCATGTTCAACAGCGGCTCGGTCGGCGCAGTGCCCGCCTTGATGAGTGACGAGGCCGCCTTTTTGATGGACATGGTGATCGGCGCATAGTTGTTCGTCGTGCCGACGATGAGGTTGGCTTTCTTGACCAGGCCGCGCTCGTCGGTGATATAGTGATGCGTCAGCGTGCCGCGCGGCGCTTCGACGATGCCAATGCCCTCGGTCGGCTTTTCCGTCGGGATGGTGCGATAGTTGTCGGACGTGATTTCAGGATCGGTGACAAGCTCCACCCAGCGCTCGGCCGCGTAGAGCAGCTCGACCAGGCGCGCCCAGTGAATCGCCAAGCGCTGATGCACCGGTTTGCCGCCGAGCGTCTTGTAGAATTCTTCGTAGGCTTCCTGCGCGCGCGGCGTCGCCATGCCATCGGCAGCATTGAGGCGCTAGAGCGGCGTCGCCATGTACACGCCCGAATCCTTGCCATCCACAAAGCCCTTCCAACCGACCTTTTTGAGGTACGGGAATTTCAGGTACGTCCACGGCTCGACGTGCTCCGCGACGACCTCCCGGTATTCGTTGGGCGAATACTTGACGAATTCCTTGCCTTCGGGATCCACGACGCGCACCTTGCCATCGTAAAAGTTGATCTTGTTGTTCGCGTCCACCATGCCCATGTAATAGGTCTTGTGCGTGTAAATGTCGCCCAGGATGAGGTCAACGTAGCCTTGATTCTTGAGCACGATGTCCTTGAACAGTTGCAAGCTGAACAGCGCAAAGTCAACCGCATAGCGGGCCATCGGCTCGATCTCATCGCGCTGCTCTTTAGTGATGCCCTTGCTCAAGCCGCCGGGGATGGACGTGCACGGGTGCACTTTGCGCCCGCCGATGATCTCGACGGTGCGGTGGCCGTACTTGCGCATCGTGATGACCTTGCCGCCGATTTCCAGCCCGACCTTGTGGATGACGCCGAGGATGTTGCGCTGCGCGACGGGCGCATCGGGGCCCATCACAAAGTCCGGGCCGCCCAGCGCATAAAAGTGCGTCGTGTGATCGGCACAGTAGAACGCCATATACAGCAACTCGCGCAGCATCTTGCCGGTGCGGGGTGGGTCCACGTGAAAGACCGCGTCGGCCGCTTTGGCCGCGGCCATGTGGTGAGCTTCCGGGCAGACGCCGCAGATGCGGTTGGTCAGCACCGCCATCTCTTCGACCGGGCGGCCAATCGCAAACTGCTCAAAGCCGCGCAGCTCTGGGATCTGAAAGTAGGTGTTGGCGACGTTGCCCTGGTCGTCCAAAAAGATTTCGATCTTGCCGTGCCCTTCCAGACGGGTGATTGGATCAATACTGATTCTCTGCATGTGTCGCCTCCTACTGCGCCTTGGCTCGATGGAGCAACGAGCTAGCCAGACCAAACCGATAGAACGTCCCGGCCGGGTCCACGATGCCGTCGAGGATGCGGTCAATCTCCTTCGGGTCTTTGCTGTCAATCACCGAAGACACCGCGCTCATCATCCGCGCGCCCTGGTCCACCACGTCCGGCGCCGGGCCATAGCAGCCGATGCACGGCATATTGGCCGTGGGGCAGAGCGCATTGCAGCCCGAGCGCGTCGCCACGCCGGAGCACAGAATACCCTGCTCGAGCAGGCACTCTTGCTGATCCATCGGAATCTGCCAGGTGCGGCGAAACTCTTTGATCAGCTTTTCGCTGCGCTTGCGCGAGCACTCGTCGCAGACCGTCGAGCCGCCGGCGCCGATGACGGCGCCCGCGGGCGGCAACTTGGCTTCGCCCTTGAGCGCGGCGATCACCAGGTCAATCACGGCCGCGATCTGGGGAGATTCGGGCGGGCAGCCGGGCATATAATAATCCACCTTCACGACCTGGTCGAGCGTCTTCAAGGTCTCGTACATCTTGGGGAGGTGGAGTTCGCCTTCCGCCACCGGATAGTCATAGATGGGTCGGACATTGTTGGGATTGTCGGTCGAAGCCGTGGTAAAGGCCGTCTCGATGACGGCCTTGCCGCCGGTGAGATTCGCCAGGCCGGGAATGCAGCCTTCGTTCGCGCACGAGCCAAACGCGACGAGCACTGCTGATTTTTTGCGGAGCAGTTTGGCTAGGTGCTCGTTCTCGTCGTTGCGAATGCCGCCGTTGAACAGGCACAACGTAATCTCGCCATCGGCCATCGCCTCGACATCCTTGTACTTGGCGTCCATAGCCACCGGCCAGAACACCACGTCAAAGTTGGCATCCACGTCCAAAATCTTTTCGTGGATGTTCAAGACGGCGATTTCACAGCCGCCACACGAAGCAGCCCAGTACATTGCAAATTTAGGTTTAGCCATGCCGTCCTCCTTATGCCGCCGCCGGGACTGGGGCCTGTGTATAGGCTACAACACGAGTCGCCGTCGCCGTCTGTTTCCAGTTCAACGGCCCCAACGCCCTGACATCGGCAGCGAACTTGTCAATCTCTTGGGCCAGAATCGTGCCCTCGGCCGCCGACGCCCAGATGAGCCGGACGCGGTTGTCTTCCAGTCCCATCTGCTTGAGTGTCTTTTTGAGCAGCGCATAGCGGCGCATCGTCTTGTAGTTCTGTTCGACATAGTGGCAGTCGCCGGGATGGCAGCCGGTGATGAGCACGCCGTCCGCGCCCTCGGCCAGCGCCTTGAGCACAAACTGCGGGTCAATCCGGCCCGAGCACATCAAGCGGATCAGGCGCACGTTCGGCGCGTACTTGATACGCGCCATGCCGGCGGCATCGGCCGCGCGATACGAGCACCAGTTGCACGTAAAGCCAACGATAACGGGTTCAAACTTGCTATTTTCAGCCATTTTCATTCCTCCTTACGCGGCGTTGACGCTAGCGCGCAACGGGCGCCGCTTCGGCGCTGGGTACAGCGAGTTGCCCAAGCCCAACCATCAGGATGCCCTCGATCTGCGACATGATCTGCGTGTTGGTAAAGTGTGAGCCAGAGATCGCGCCCGCCGGGCAGGCCACCACGCACGTGCCGCAGCCCTGGCACAGCGCCGGGTTGATCTCGGACACAGCCCGGTCGGCCAGAAAAGCAATCGCGCCGAACGGGCACATGTTGTTGCAGATGCGGCAGCCCGAGCACTGCTCTGCGTTGACGCTGGCGCGCACCGGCTCCAGGCTGACCTGCTTCTGGTTGATCAGTCCGATGACACGCGCCGCCGCCGCTGCACCCTGCACGACCGATTGCGGAATGTCCTTCGGCCCCTGGCACACGCCGGCGATAAAGATGCCCTCCGTCATGGTCGCCACCGGGTCAAGCTTGGGGTGACGCTCGATGAACCAGTTGTCCGCGCTGCAGCCGATGCCGAACAGCTTGGCGACCTCTTTCGAGTCATGGCGCGGTTCGATCGCCGACGACAGGATGACCATGTCCACCGGGATGCGGCGCTGCTTGCCGATGAGGGTATCTTCCACCTGGATGATGAGCTTGCCTTCTTCGCCGGGCAGGCGGGCCGCGTCGGTGACTTCGGCCACTTTGCCGCGCACGAACCGCGTCTCGTCGGTTTCCAGGATGTGCTGATAAAACTCGTCGTAAGCCTTGAGCGGCGTGCGGATGTCAATGTAAAAGTTATAGACCTGCGCGCCGGTCTTTTCCTTGACCAGGTGCGCGAACTTTAAACTCTGCATACAGCAGAAGGACGAGCAGTACGGGTTATAATTCTTGTCGCGGCTGCCCACGCAGTGGAGGATGCCCACACTCTGCGGCACAGTCACGCCATCGCGCAGAATAATCTTGCCGCCGGTCGGCCCGGCCGAATTTGACAGTCGCTCGAACTCTAAGCTGTTGTACACGTTCGCCAATCGCCCGTAGCCGTAGTGCGGGATGCGCCGCGCGTCGAACAGATCAAAACCGGTCGCCAGGATGATGTTGCCCACAGTGACGGTGACAAACTCGTCTTCCTGCTTGAAATCAATCGCGCCGGTCGGGCAGAATTTTTCGCACGCCTTGCAGGTGCCCTTTTGGAAGAACGTGCAATTCTGGACATCCATCACAGGATACTTGGGCACGGCCTGCGGGAAGGGCGTATAGACGGCTTTGCGATAGCCCATGCCGGCCTCAAAGACGTTGTCCACCACCTTCTTGGGGCACTTTTGCTCGCAGATGCCGCAGCCGGTGCACAGCTCGGTCTTGACCTTGCGCGCCTTTTGACGGATTTTGACGGTAAAGTTGCCGACAAAGCCATCCACTTTTTCGACTTCGCTCCAGGTGAGCAATGTGATGTTGGGATGCGTGCCCGCCGAAAACATCTTGGGTGTGAGGATGCAGGCCGAGCAGTCCAGCGTGGGGAAGGTCTTGTCGAACTGGGCCATGTGCCCGCCGATGGACGGCTCGCGTTCGACCAGGTACACGTGATAGCCTGCATCGGCAATTTCCAGCGCGGCCTGGATGCCCGTGATGCCGCCGCCCACAACCAGCACGTTCGGGTTAATGTCCACGATGATGGGTTCGAGCGGCTGGTTATGGATGACGCGCTGCACCGCGCCCGAGATGAGCGCTTTGGACTTTTCCAGCGCCACGGCCTTGTCGCTCGTCACCCACGACACCTGCTCGCGGATAGACGCCATCTCGAACAGGAACGGGTTGAGTCCGGCGCGCTTGCAGGCGTTGCGGAACGTCGTCTCGTGCAAGTGCGGCGAACAGGCCGCCACGACGACGCGCGTCAGCCCTTGTTCCTTGATGTCTTTTTCGATGAGTTCCTGTCCCAGGCTGGAGCACATGAATTTATAGTCGCGGGCTACGGTCACATCGGGCAACTCGCCGGCCCATTTGGACGCGGCTTCCACATCTACGACGCCGGCAATGTTGCTGCCACAATGGCAAATATAGACTCCGACTTTTTCGCTCATAGTTTTCTCTCCTGTTTCATATTTCATCGCGTGGCACGCTGCGCAGTAAACTGTTCAGACTCTATTTGCCGGCCTCCTTTTTCTGGATTTGGGACAGCACGGATGCGGCCGAAACGAGTTCCGACCCGAATCCTAGCTCTTTGGGAGCGGCGCCCAGCGCCAATCCCAGCAGTTGCGT
>CAYGWJ010000295.1:0-14277 GCA_964353405.1 uncultured Anaerolineae bacterium | reverse complement strand
GCGTGGGTCTCACCGGGCGCGTTGCGCCGGGGCATTTGCCCGCGTTCTATCGCCGCGCGACGCTTTTGGTTTATCCTTCGCTGTATGAGGGCTTTGGCCTACCGCCATTGGAGGCGATGGCGTGCGGAGCGCCGGTCGTCGCCAGCAGTACGACCAGCCTGCCCGAAGTAGTAGGAGGTGCCGCGCTGCTGGCCGACCCGGCCGACCCGGCTGACCTGGCACGGGTGATGGAGCGCGCATTGTTTGATGAAGCGCTACGTGCGGAACTGCGAATACACGGGCCCTTGCGCGCCGCGCAATTCAGGTGGGCCAGGACCGCGGAAGGGCTGAGGGACTCGCTTTACTCCGCGGACGTGCCTGTGTCCTAGTCCCATCACAACTTGAGTCTGATAAACACCCACGGCGCGCCATAGGCGACCCAAAAGCCGGTGAGGGCATAGCGTCCGTACCGCAGCACTTGAGACACGAGTGACGCGTCGCGCGGAAAGACCATCCGCAATCCCAGCCATAGGATCGCCACGCCGATCACGCCCACCACGAAACGCACGGCGAGTTTCCACGCCTTGCCATCCGGCTTTAGCCGGACGTCATAGCTGTTCTGGTGGAATAACAAAATCACTCCAGCGACCAGGCCAAAGAACGTGCCGACCACACCGACCTCGCCAGTTGTGTCACGCGGATTGATAGCAGTTTCGCCAGGAGCCGGCGGAAAGAAATACGCGGCATTGGCTTCCCACTGTGGCGGGTCAGCAGGGGGCACAAAGGCCAACCCGGCCAGCGAGACGATCAGCATCAACATCGAGGCCGCAAAGGCCAGGCCGATCTTTTGCGCGAGTGTGAAGCGGTTGAACCAATTCATCACCGGCGCTTCCCACTTTAAAAATGCCCACAGCAACAGCCCGCCGATGAACCAACCCGTCAGCACGTCCGTCGGAAAGTGGACGGCCAGCACGATGCGCGAAAAGCCGATGAGCAAGATCACTGCGGCCATCAGCCAGCGCAGCCAATTCTTTCCGGACGAGCCGACCACACCCCAGATGGTGGTGGCGTGTTGAGCGTGGCCGGATGGAATCCCGTACGAGGTTTCGCTGCCGCCGGGCTGCACCTGCGTGCTCACCCAGTACGGCCTCGGCTGGTGAAACGCCAGCTTGAAGAATCCGTTGACGCTGTTGGACAGACTGAGCATGACGCCCACGCGCACACCCAAGCGCACGTCCACACACCAGTAGAGAAAGGGCAAAAAGAACAGGAAAAATTCTTCGGTGCCCAGAAAGCTAAAGAACTGCATTGGCGCTTTGAGCCAGGGAGCGCCGGTCTGCAATGCGATGATCAAGTTGATGCCCCACTCGTAGATGGGATTCATGGTTGGCCTCCGGTGACGCTAGGTGGTTGATTTTGGATACTTGCCTGTGTGCTACGGCGCCAGTGCCGGTATTGCGGATTGTGGCTTGCGACCTGCGGCCTGAGCCTGCCGTCCCAACATTGGCGTGAGCAGCAGCCCGATCGGAATTAGTGTCAGCCCGGCGAAAATCGGCGCGGCGGGAAGAATATCGTAAAGCCACCCGGCCAGGTAAGGCGCAACCATCTGCGCCGAAGCGACCGATGTCTCGGCAAGTCCGAACGCCGCGCCGCGATTTTCTGCCGAGGCGTGCCCGGCAATTTGCGCGCCCGCCAGGCTGCGGCACGCGCCATAGCCGCCGCGCAAAAAGAAAGCCGCAAAGGCAATCGCCGGCAGCCCTTGCGCGCTGATGAACAGCAGACCCAGCGAGGCCCACACGAGCACCTGCCCCACCAGCAGCCCGCGGGTCGGATGCCGCGCGCTCAACCGTCCCAGCGTGGGCGAGAGCGCCGTCAGGCCCAGCGCGTAGAGTGAGCCGAGCAAGCCGATGCGGTCCACCGGCCACCCGGCGACGTTGCGCATAAAGTTGGGCGTGAGGGGTATGCCGATGTACAACGGCAAGAACATGGCGAACACGATGAGGGCCAGCAGTCCGTTGGAGCGCACCACGTGGACCGATGGCTTTTGCCAGGCACGGGTCTGCACCGGCTGCGGCTTGAGCATCAGTATCACCACCGTCGAAACGGCATAGCACACCGCAGCGACGAGGTACACGGTCCGCATGTTGGTCACCTGCGCCAGCCAGCCGCCCACTGCCGGCGAGATGACGCTGCCCGCCGAGTAGCCCGCGTAAACCAACGTGAGCACGCGCGACAGCGGCACGCCGCCGGCCGAGTCGGCCACCGTCGCGCTGATAGCGGGCACGCAAAAGGCGGAAAACGAATAGAGCATGATGCCGGGGATAAAAGTGCGCCAGTCGCGCGCCGAGGCCATCGTCAGCACCCCGACGATGCCCAGCATCCAGCCGCCCAGCAAAATGATTTTGCGCGGGATGCGGTCGGATAGAATCCCGCCGGGCAAAAACGCCGCCGTCATCGCCAGCCCGGCCAGCGAAAGCACCGTGCCGATCTGCACCGGGTTCGCGCCAAGCTGCTGGATATAGATCGGCTGGATGTAAGTGAACAGGCCTTCGCCGCTGGCCCACAGAAAAAGCGCCAGCATCATCAGGCGATTATCGCGGCTCAGGTCAGTCACAGCTCTTCCTTGCCCCGCTCAATGTCCAGCCGGTCTTGCTCGCGCTTGAAGCGGCCCAGCATCACCAGGCTGACCGTGTAGATCGCCCCGGCCACGGGGATGCCAAAGATAAAGCCCCACACGCCCCACAGCTTTGTGCCGATCAACACCGACACCAGAGTGAGGGCCGGCGGCATCCCAATGGACTCACTCATGATTCTCGGCACGATGAAATGAAGCAGGATTTGTTGAAAGACGGTCAGGAACGCCAGCAACAAGAGTGCCATCAGCGGCGGCACTCCCTGGATGAGGGCGATGATGCTGGGCAGGAACATGGCAATCGGCGCGCCGATGAGCGGGATGATGACGATCAGCCCGACAATGGCGCCGATGATAGCGCCGTAGCGCATACCGGCAAAACCAGAGGCGATGGCGGTCACCACGCCGGACAACACGGCCATCACCAACTGGCCGCGCAAAAAGCCGCCAAATGAGCGGCTGATCGTGGAGGCCGTCAGGTCGTATTCGTCGTGAAAGCGGTTCGGGATCAGGTCATAGACCCGCTGTTTGAGCCGCGCACTGCCCAGCATCAAGTAGAAACTCAGCGCGAGCACCAGCAGGGCTTCGCCCACGCCGGAAGCGACGGTGCGGATCACATTGGCGACGACGCGCGGCGCGGCCTGGGCAGCGGTGGTCAATTGCTTGATCACTTCTTCGGGCTTGTAGAATTGATTGACCAGCTCAGGCGGCACGTTGAACCACCTGGCGATATCGGTCTGGAAATCGGTCACGAACTGGGTGGCCTGGCCGAGATATTCGCCCAGGTTCATTCCGAGCTGCCTGGCCTGGCTGACGACGACGGGCACAAAGGCGACGATGCTTACGATCAGAATGCCCAGCAACGCCAGATAGACGAGCGTGACCCCGACCGGAATGAGCGCGCGTCCCAGCGCCACGGCTCGCCGCTCCCCCCATCGCTTCCACACTTGCTTGACGAGCCATTGCGCGGGCGGCCCTTCCGCCAGCCACGCCACGGCTGGCCGCAAGATAAATGTGATGAGCCATGCGAGTGCCAGCACCAGCAAGAGGTCTGTAAACGGCGAGGCAATAGCCCAAAGCAGCCTCACCAAATAGATCGCTGCAATCACCGTGAGGAGCACGAGAAGAGTATGGTAGAGTCGCCTGCGCGTCATATTCGTTCGACCTCCAGGTGTTATTGTAACCGCAAAATCGTTTAGAGACAATTTGAGGTATACTGGATATGAGGTGCAATTCTCACACGCCACGTTTCACGTATCACGACATGGGTTCAGACCGTTACCTTTCAATATTGGAGCTAGATTCGATGGCCAAGACGTTGCTGCTCACGGGCCGCCCCGGCGTCGGAAAGACCACGGTCATTCGGCAAGTCGCGGCGTTGTTGGGAGCGCGCGCGGGTGGATTCTACACGCAAGAGATGCGCGGCCCCGGCGGGCGCAAAGGGTTTCGGCTCGTCACACTTGACGCGGGTGGGCCGGAAGCGGTGATAGCGCACGTGGACATTCGCTCGCGCAATCGCGTGGGACGCTATGGAGTAGATGTGGCCGCGCTCGATTCGGTGGGCGTGGCGGCTATTCGCAAGGCGATCCAGTCCAACGAAATCGTCGTCGTGGATGAGATCGGCAAGATGGAAATGTTCTCCGGTGAGTTTCGAGGCGCAGTGCTCAAGGCCATGTCGTCGGACAAAATTGTCGTCGCCACGGTGATGCAGCAAAATCACGACTGGATTTTGGCGCTCAAGGGAATGCCTCAAGTGACGGTGTGGCAACTCACCGAGTCGAACCGGAATGAAATGCCGGGGCGCGTGATGAAATGGATCGAAGAAAAGACCGCCCAAGTTTAGGCGATCTGAGAGGCCGGTCAAACTCTTGCCTGCCAGGCCTCAATGCCGCCGTGCAGGCTTTTGACCTCGCGGAAGCCGCGTTGCGCCAGGAAACGAGCCACACTCCAACTGCGCTCGCCCAGGTGGCAGTAGATGACAACGGTGCGGTCGTGCGGCAATTCGTCCAGTCGAAACGCAATCGCGCCCATCGGGATATGGACGGAACCTGGAATAAAACCCCGAGCCAGCTCGAACGGCTCGCGCACGTCAATCACCAGCGGCGGCTGTTCCGCCTTTAGCATCGTTTCCAATTCCTGCGCCGAAATCTCTTGCGGCTGGCTTGCGCCTTGCTGAGTCTTGTCCGTCATCACCTTTTCTTGTCCTTCATTCTCTAGCAGCTTGTCGGAGAGGTAGCCTGGCCCCTTGCGGGCGTTGGACTTGCGACGGGCACAAGGCCCTAAATTACGGGTTCTCCGACAGGCTCCTAGCATGCTTCACTCGTCACAGTGTACTATGACCGCGCCGCCGGCGCAAGCCACTCGTGCCCTGGTATTTTACATCTTGTCCCTTGTCGGATATAATGTCGTTTGTGTCTGATCTCAACTCTAGCCGCGTGATGCACGCAACACAGTGCGCGGGAGAAAAAGGTCTGGCACCGTATTCGTTGTACGAGCGGGTGCTCCCTCGAATTTACAAAGTTTGAATTTGATCCAACCAGAAACTTTTTCTTTCACGAAGGGCACAAAGACCTAGAACTTGGTTCGCAAAGGAGGAGAAATGCAAATCGTCAGTGATCGTGGCATGGACATGTCGCCAGAGCAGATGGAAGGGCTGGACATTCATCTGGTTCCGCTCACGCTCACGCTGGAAGGCAAGACCTATCGCAGCGGCGTGGATATTCAGCCGGACGAATTCTATCGTCTGTTGGAATCGTCTGCGAGTTTCCCAACTACTTCGCAGCCTTCGTCGGGAGACCTGGCCGAGTTGTATCGCAAGCTGGCCGCCGATGATCCGGACATTCTATCCATTCACATTTCGTCCGGGCTGAGCGGCACGGTCAACGCAGCCAGGGCCGGCGCGGAAATGGTGCCAGAGGCGCGCGTCACTATTGTTGATACCAAGACGCTGTCCGGCGCAGAAGGCTGGCAGGTGGAAGCTGCCGCTCGCGCCGCCAAAGCGGGTTGGCCGAAGGAACGCATCGTCGCGCTGCTGGACAGCATCAGCGTTGTCACCGATACCATTTACACGCTGGCGACGCTACGTTATCTCATTCACGGCGGGCGCATCAATCACATCAAAGGCTTGCTGGCCCAGGTGTTGAACATCAAACCCCTCATCGGCGTGGAGAAGGCGCACGGCACGTATGTCCAACTCGGCCAGGCGCGCACGCTCGACAAAGCCATCTCAAAGATTGCCGAGTGTGTGATGGAACGTTTTGCGCCCGGCACGGCGATGCGCTTTCAAGTGCTGCACGGGCACAATGCCGCAGGCGCTGCGATGTTACGCGGGCGATTAGAGCAACTCTTCAAGTGCACGTTCCTGCCGACCGGCTCGATTGCTCCCGTGCTGGGTGCGCACACCGGGCCTGGCCTGGTGGGTTTGGCCTTTGCGCCCATGTCCACTTTTCCCGAAATGCCGTAGGAGGTTGCCACGAACGAGTTTTCATTGGAAGGTAAGGTCGCGCTTGTCACCGGGGCATCGCGCGGCATAGGGCGAGCGATTGCCCTGCGCCTGGCGCAGGCTGGCGCGCAAGTCGTCGTGTGCAGCCGCAAGCTCGACAGCGTTCAGTCGGCCGCCGCCGAGATCGAATCGGCCGGTGGCAAAGCATTCGCTGTTCAGGCTCACGTGGGCCGGGCCGATGACGTGACGACGCTTGTGGCGCGGGTGATGGAAGCCTGTCACCGCGTGGATGTGGTCGTCAACAATGCGGCGACCAACCCGCATTTTGGCCCGCTGCTCACCGCCGACGACGGCCAATGGATGAAAATTCTGGACACCAACCTCATGGGCGCGGTGCGCGTGTGCCGGGCCGTTGCGCCGCACATGGAAAAGCAGGGAGGCGGCAAGATCATCAACCTCACGTCCATCGCCGGGCTGAGACCCTCGCCGGGCATGGGCATCTATGGCGTCTCCAAAGCCGCCCTCATCATGCTGACGCAAACGCTGGCGATGGAATTGGGCCGCGCCAACATCCAGGTCAACGCCATCGCGCCGGGCGTCATCAAGACTCACTTTAGCGAGGTGCTGTGGCAGACGCCGCAAATCTCTGAACCGATTTTGAATCGAACACCGCTTGGCAAGTTCGGTGAGCCTGAGGACGTGGCCGGGCTGGCACTCTTTCTTGCCTCGCCCGCGTCCGATTTTGTGACCGGCGCTGTGTTCGTGGTGGATGGCGGACTGAACATCGCTTCAGCGATGGGGTAGGGGGCAAGTTCCTGGGCCGGCCCCCATATTGTTTGCGGCCTCGTGCTTTGTGTGTTAGAATCCCATTACAACCATGTCAATCTCCCCTCTCATCCCCATTCTATGTTTGCTGGCGGGCGCGTTTCTGATGGCTGTGAGCGCGCTCGTGCATTTCCGTTGGCCTAGCCTGATTATGGCAGTCGCTACTGGATTGGCGGTGGTTTCCATGTTGCCGTTGCAGCGGCAGTTGCCCGCCTCGACGGTGGCGCTGGATTGGCGGCCTGTGACACTCGTCGGCTCGGCTGTCAGCCTGCGCGTGGATTCAACCGCCTGGCTGTTGGGCTTGGCTTTGCTCGTGGCCGGTTTTGCCGTGTCGTTGACGTGGCAGACAGCTCTGGCTTCGGAGGAGACGTCGCTGTCTGCCTTCAGCCGCGCGCTGATGCTGGCCATGCTGGCCGTGGGACTGGGCAGTGTGTTTGCCGCCAACATCCTCACACTTGCTCTCTGCTGGGGCCTGCTCGACGGGTTGTTTTGTGCGGTGCTGTTGGTGCGGGGCGGATCATCCAGCGGACGGCGCGCGCAGGTGGCGCTGGGCCTCAACGGGTTGGCAACGTTGTCGGTGTGGCTGGTGGCCGTGCTCATCGAGCAGGATCACCTCAGCCCCTATTGGCACTTGTTGATGTTGCCTGCGTCGGCGCGAAGCGTGATGGGCCTGGCGGCGGCGCTCCGATTGGGGCTTTACCCGCTGCACATCTGGCAGCCGGTCGAGCTAGTGAGCGAGCTGGACCGCGCGGTTCTGGTCTACCTTGTCCCGGCGGCGGCGGGCCTTTCACTGTGGGCACGCCTGGCCGTGATGCAAGCTCTGCCGGAAGCAAGTGTGTGGCCGACGATTGCATTCGTCACGGCTTTGATCGGCGGCGTGCAGGCGTGGCTGCAATCCGACCCGCGCGAGTCGTTTCCGTACATGGCGCTGGGCTATGGCGGCATGTTGATTCTGGCGGCCACCAGCGGCAGGATGCAGGCCGAAGCGTTAGCGGTCGGCGCGGCCAGTTGGCTGCTTGGATTGACATTGTTGTTTGTCGGGCGGCCCTTTGGGCGCTCAACCTGGCCATGGGCGATCCCTTCAGCGTTGGGCGCGGCGACGCTGGCGGGCTTGCCGTTGACCCTGGGCTTTGTCAGCCGCTCCGCGTTCTATCAAAGTGCGAGCCAAGTGAACGGGCAGCTCGTGTGGGCGCTCATCGCCGAGAGTCTGTTGATCGGCGCGATGTTGCGCCGCCTGTTCACACCGGACGACAGCCCGTTGCCGCCAGGCCTGTTGGCGAGGGTCGGATACGGGGCCGCGCTGGTCGTGGGCGCAGTGCCGCTGATAGGTGGAGTGCTTGCGCCGCCTGTGTCAGGTGCCGGGTTGAGCGCAGCCGTTTGGGTGGCTTGGGGCATTCCGCTGGTGATCGGCCTCGTATTGGCCTTGGCAGCCGGGCGATTGCGCGCGAGCACGAGTGGCTTGGGCGAGATGACCAGTCGCATCATCCGGCTGGACTGGTTGTACTCGATCTTGTTGCCAGTGATGCAGAGTCCTGCTCGCCTGGGATTATTGCTGGCCGATCTGTTGGAAGGCGAAGGAGCATTCCTGTGGATGCTGGTGATCCTGGCGCTCGTCTTTCTTTATGTGCGCCGATGATGCGATCCGAACCAGCTCTGGGCGCATTGTTTGCCAGGCGTCTGCCCACAAGTGTGGATTTGTGTGGCGCATACACGCTGGGCGACCGTCTTGAATCAAGGGAGCGACGATGCCGACGCTGACCGAGATTCTGGCGCGGCTGGCGGTGGTGCCGACGACGGTGACACTCTTGGGGTTAGCCGCCACCGCCGGGTTGATTGTGGCCATCACCGACTGGCGGGCGTGCGTGTTTGCGCTGGCGACGCAGTATGTGCTGGCTGGACTCTTGCTGACGCGCGTCATCCGCCCCGAGATTGCCGCCATCAAGACCCTCATCGGCGTGATGATCTGTGTGGTGTTGTACATCACGGCGCGGCGGGCAGGCTGGGGTAAATTGCCTCTGGAAGAAGAGGATCGGCCCAGTCGTTTTCAGCTCGTGCTGATGCTCGGCGTGCCGTTCCGGGTCATGACGGCGCTGATGGGGGTGGCGCTGGCCTTTAGCGCTGCGCTCAAGCTGTCGCTGGCGAATGTTCCACTCGAAGTGTCCTTTGGTGTGTTCACGTTGGGGTTGATGGGCGCGTTTGCCATCGCGCTGGCCGACGAGCCGTTCAAGGGGGGCCTGGGCCTACTCACGCTGTTCACAGGCTTTGAGCTGTTCTATAGCAGTATCGAGCAGAGCCTGGCTGTAGTGGGGTTCTTGGGCGTCGTGAATTTCATGATCGCGCTGGCGATTTCATACTTGACGACGGTGCACACGGTGGCCGAGTCGGTCGAGGAGAGCGAAGCATGATCGCCGGCGTGCTGTTGTTCATCGTCGTGCCGCTCGTCGTGGCGGTGGTGCTCTATGTCGTGCACCGACTGCAGACGCTGGCCGCGTTCATCGCAACCGGTGTGGCGGCGGTGTTGGGCGTGGGCGCGTTGTGGCTGCCGCTTGACCAGGTGGCCATGGTTGGTGGACGACAGGTGATGCTGGGAGCGCCGGTGGAGGTGCTGGGCCGGCAACTGGTCATTACCGGCGCTGACCGTATCGTCCTGGCGGGCCTGTTCCTGGTGGCAGCCGGCCTGTTCATGATCGGCTGGCGAGCGAATCCCGGTGCGTCATTTTTTCCGTTGGGATTGGCGATCCTGGGGCTGCTTTCGGCGGCGCTGGTTGCCCGCCCGTTTCTCTACGCTTCGCTCTTGTTGACGATTACGGCCGTGCTGGCGACCATTTTTCTTGAAAGTGGGCTGTCCGGCAAGACACGCGGGGCGCTGCGCTTCCTTGTGCTGATGACGCTGGCGTTGCCTGCGTTCATGGTTGCCAGTTGGCTGTTGGATCTCCATGCTCTCAATCCCACCGACACGGGCCTGGCGCGCAATATCATGCTGGCGCTGACGGCGGGATTTGTGTTGCTGTTGGGTGTCGTGCCTTTCCACATTTGGATCAGGCCGGTCGTAGAGGAATCGCCGCCCGTGGCGGCGGTCTTTGTGCTGACCGTGTTCAACAGCGTCACCTGGTTCTTGCTGTTCGACGTGCTGCAAGAATATCCCTGGCTCTCTAGTCAACAGGACATGTTCCGCATCTTGCAGTTCTTGGGGCTTTTGACGGCGGTCGTCGGCGGACTGTTGGCGTTTTCCAGCTATGACTTTGTCCATGTGCTGAGCTATGGTGTGCTGGCGGACTATGGCTGCGGGCTGATTGTATTGGGAATGCGCACTCCGGCGGGGCTTGCGGCTGTCATGCTGGCGACGCTGGCTCGGCCGGTAAGTCTGGGGGTTCTGGCACTGGGGTTGACACTGGCCCGCCGGCACGTGAAATCTTCGCAGTTCGAAAAGCTGTCGGGAATGGGCTGGTTCTACCCGTGGACCGCCGCGGCGTTGATCGTGGGCGGATTTTCATTGGCGGGCATTCCGCCGCTGACGGGGTTCGTGGGGCGCTGGTCGGAAGCGCGCGTGCTGGCGTCGGCCCCCTCTCCTTATGTGCTGGCGGTGCTGGGCGCCACGCTGGGTGTGGCAGCCGGCACATTGCGCGGGCTGGATTACGTGTTTCAGCCACCTTCGGAATCGGCCAAGGCTTTAGAGCACCCACGCGAGCCGCGCTTGATGGTTGCGCTGGTTGTGCTGAGTTTCATCATCGTCGTGGGTTTGGGCTTGTTCCCCGGCGTGGTCGAGTCGGCGCTGCGCTCGGTCGTGTCCTGCTATACGTTCTTCTCGGCTCCGTAAAGGCTCACGCCTTACGTTTCACGTATATCTCTTCCATCTTCGGAATGATGTTTTTCCAGTCGTAGGCATTCGCCAACGCGCGGGCATTGGCTCCCAGTTCTGCGCGTCGAGCCGGGCCGCGCAGGAGCGCGATGACTGCGTCGGCAAATTCGCGCGGCGAATCGGCGATCAAAAGCTCCTGTCCATGTTTCACCGGGAATCCTTCGCATCCGAGTGATGTGCTGACCATCGCCTTGCTCATCGCCGCCGCCTCCAGGATTTTGAAACGAGTTCCGCCGCCCATCCTCAGTGGCACGACGTAGACAATGGCTTCCGCGATGTAGGGCCGCGTGTCATCCACTGCGCCTGTGAGCGTCACGTCGTCGCGCCCGCCCACGCGAAGCGTGTCGAGTCGGCGGTGCGGCTTTTGCCCCACGACGACGAAACGCGCGCCAGGCTCCTCTTGCCGGATGAGGGGCAACACTTCTTGCGCAAACCACAGCGCCGCGTCCACATTCGGGCGAAAGTCCATCGTCCCGGTAAAGACCAGGCTTGTTGTCCCTTCCCCGGTCAGCGCCAGGCGTCCGATGCGGGAAGGGTCGGGGATGAAGGTGGCATAGCTTTCCACGTCAATCCCGTTCGGCACGACCGTCACATCCAGCCCTGGCACCAGACGTTGCAGCGCAGCGGCGTCCGCGCCGGATACAGCCAAGACGTGGTCGGCGGCGCGGCAGATGGACGCCTCGAATGTGCACAGTTTACGCCATTGCGCGAACGAGTAGGCCGCGCCGATCCACCGTTTGGGATGAAGCGTGTGCAGGTCGGTCTCGAACGTGCGCTGCTGGAGGAGGTATTCGCAGTTGTGGTCATCGAACACATATTGCTCGCTGCGCGCGCGTTTTGCGTGTCGCCTCTCGCTGCTTGCATCTTGGAGCGCGTAACGCGCCAGCTCGATGCCTTCGACCTGGACGACATCGTAATCGCCATCCGTGAGCCAGGCGTCGAGCCTGGCGGCGAACTCTGGTGACCACAGGCGCAAGCCCATGTCCGGCCAGGGTGAAAGCAAGGTGTCGGCGGCGCGGCGCGAGAGGCTTCGCTTTGGCATGGCGACGCCCTCTATGCGGCGGCACAGCGTCGTTAAGGGTGTAGAACGGCGCAGTTCGTGTTCCGATTCGACGACCGTCAGCAGGTCAATCTCGTGGCGAGCGGCTAGATGGGCGATGAGGTAATAGTTCCTCATCGTGGTGCCCTTGTGAGGCGGGTAGGGGAGTTGGGGAGTCAGAAAGAGAATGCGCATGGTCTTGGCTTTCATTCGTCACCCCTCCTTGGAGCAAAGCAGACAGGGGCCTCAGTCATTGATTTTTAAAGCGCGATATAGGCTCAAGGTCTCTTGCGCCGTTTTTTCCCACGAGAAGCGCGCAGCCTGGGCCAGTCCCTTTGAGCGCATTTGCGCGCGCAGCGATTCATCTTCCAACGCGCGTTCCATCGCAGACGTTAATCCGTCGAGGTCGTCTGGGTTGATGAGCAGCGCGGCATCGCCGGCGACTTGGGGCAGCGAGCCGCGTTCCGAGCAGACGACGGGCGTGCCGCACGCCATCGCCTCCAGCACGGTCAGACCAAATCCCTCGTAGAACGAGGGTAGGACGAACAGCCGGGCCGCGTTGTAAAGTGCGACGAGATCTGCATTGGGCGCGTTTTCCACAAAGCGCACGCGGTCCTCTAGCCCGAGTGCGGCGATGCGCTCAAAGATCTCGTCATACAGCCAGCCGCGCCGTCCGGCTAGAACGAGTTGAGGCGTTCGGCTAAAGCCGGACGGTTGACGGTCGCACAACGCCCGGTAAGCGATCAAGAGCCCGGCCACATTCTTGCGCGGCTCGAGTGTCCCCGTAAACAGGATATAATCCGGTTCCAAGCCGTGTCGCGCCAGAATCGAAGCGCAGGCGAGGGCATCGAGTGGACGATACGCCGGGTCATGCGCCAGTAAAACCACCGTCACTTTATCGGGTGGGACGTTGAGCCGGCGTATCAGGTCGTCTTTGGTATGGGTCGAGTCTGCGCTGATGTGATCCGCGCTGCGGACCGCACGCTCGATCTGATCATTGTAATAGCGGCGGCTGGCGTCGGTGAGAAAGTGCGGGTAATAGAGAAACGTCAAGTCATGGACGGTGATGAGGCGGCGAAAACGTCCCCGGAAAGGCGGGATGAAATCCGGGCTGTGCAGCAAATCAATGCCCAGCCGCGCCAATTCCATCGGCAGAGCGATCTGCTCAAAGCGATTGTGGGGCGGTGTCCACAGCGGCGCGTCGCGCAAGCCCGGCGCAAGCGGCCCAGGCTCCTTGCGGCTGCGAAGGATGATGAAATCGCCGCCAGGAGCGATCCGCGCGAATTCTTTAATGAGATGGAGAATGTACTGTCCGATGCCGCCGCGCTGGTAATAGGCCAGACGCGCGTCCAGAGCAATGTTCAAGCACAACTCCTTATGCACAGATACGCAGTACGAGTGATTATAGTGGCGCAGCGCAAAACGTCAAGCACTGATTGCCAAGAGTTCCCGATGTGTTATAATCGCCGCAACTCGATCTGAGAGGGTGTCTGAAAAGCCCGTAGTTTAGGGCCTTGTGCCCGTTCGCCCACAAGGAGCTAAGCTACTTTTCAGACAGGCTCCGAGTGCGGTCAGTGCGCGGGAGGATGGCATGGATGATCTAACTCAAGTCACACAAATGCTCAACTGGCTGGAATCGGAGCGCCGCAAGGACAAGGCGGCGCTCGCCACGCTCGAGCAGAAAGCGAATGGACTGGCGAACGAGCTGGCCGAGCAGAGCAGGCGCGTCCAGGAGCTCCAGACCACGCTGACGGCCGCCCAGATTGCCCTGAGCAAGCTGCCCCAATTTGATAAAGTCCTCGAACAGTTCAAGACTGATCTCATGGGCGAGATGGATCGCCGTGACGACTCGCAGCAAAAATCCGCGCGCGAAGCGGACCGCCTGCGCAAAGTCGAGGCCGAGTCCATTGGCCGCGCGATCACCGAGATTCGCAAGGACCTGCCCCGCATCAAGCCGCTGGAAGACGAGCTGCCCATGCGCCGCGCGGAAGAGCGGAGGCTGGGCGAGGTGCTGGCGCGCCTTGGCCAGCGGGTGGACGAGTTGGCGGTGCGCACCGAGGACCGCGTTCAAAGTGTGATCTATCTGGAAGAGAACCGCCGCCAGGATGCCAAGCGCATCGCGGAACTCGAAGAGGACGTGACCAACTTTTCCAAACGGTTGGATGCCATGTCGGGCAAGATGACGCTGCTGGACGACAACGTTCAGCGCGTGCCGCTGCGCCTGGGTGAATTCCAAAAGCGGCTGCAAGAGCAAGATAAAGTCGTTGAGGAGCTGCGCGTCAACGACTTTCACCGCGCGCAAGAGATGCGAACCTTTGCGGATCAAGTCGGCAAGCAAATTGCGCCCATCCCCGATTACCTCTCCCGCTACCAGGCCGACTCGCACAGGATGCAAGAGCTGGCGCTGGCCAGCCAGCGCTCCATCGAAGAGAGCAAAGTGTTCCAGGTCCGCGTCGAAACACGCCAGGCCGAGCTGGGCGAGATGCAGCGCATCAACGAAG
>CAYGWJ010000294.1:0-23873 GCA_964353405.1 uncultured Anaerolineae bacterium | reverse complement strand
CGTGATCGAGCCGAGCGCCAGGAAGCGCAGTGGAACGCTATCCAATATGAGATTCCATTTGCCTTCCATCGTTTTGACAAAATTCCACACGACTGTCCAGACCGGGATGATCATCATCACGCTAAAGGTGATGGCCAGCATCTGCGTCCACTTGGGCACCGGCCCCCAGACGAGGTGATGCGTGCCCGTCCAGATGTACGTGAACGCAATCGTCCAAAAGCCGATGAGTGACAGGCGATGGCTGTACAGGGGATTGCCCGTCAGCTTGGGGACGAGATAATACATCACCCCTACGCCTATCGTAGTGAACCACAACCCGACGACATTGTGGGCGTAGAACCAGTTGACGATGGCGTCGTTCACACCCAGGAGCGCCCCACCCCACGGCGCGCCCGGCGGCGCATTGAACGGCGTCACCCACATCAAATTGCCGATGAAATAAATCACGGGGAACCACGTGAACGTGCCGAGAAAGTACCACAGGCTCACATAGATCTGTTTCTCGCGGCGACCGCCGACGGTCTTGAACAAATTGTAACCCGCCATCGCCAGGAGCAGCATCACGCCGATGTCAATCGGCCAGATGAATTCGGCATACTCGCGGCCTTGCGTCATGCCCAGCGCCAGCGTGACGTTGCCGACGAGGATGGCGATATTCCAGATGACCACCGTCCAGTTGCCGAGCCGCTCACTGTAGAGCTTGGCCCCCGTCAGGCGCGGGACGATGCAAAACATCGCGCCAAGCTGCGCCATCGAGAGCCAGCCGAAGGCTGCCGTGTTGACGTGCATCGGCCTCAGGCGACCGAACGAGAGATGCAGCGGATTGAGCCAGGGGAAAATCAGGTCGGGCTTCCAGAGGTGAAGCGCCAGGAGCAGCCCATACGTGATGGGCACCACCAGCCAGAACACGGCTGAATAAATGAACCGGCGTGCAGTGCTGCCTTCTTGATCGAACATTCACGCCTCCTGTGAAATCTGCGGTATCGAGCGATGCGATTGATGTGCTGCGTGAAACCCCATCCTGTTTCACGCAGCACGTTTTACGTGCGATATTTCGCGATCAGCTTCTCTATCGAGAACTGGCTGCCGGACTTTACTCGTAACTCGGCCATGATCTGATCGTAGGTCGGGCGCTCTTCCTTGTAGAACACCCCCAGGTAGAGCGGGTCGAGCGACATGGCGCGCTCAATCGCCATCATCTTGTTCGTCGGGTCATGATCGCCCGGCAGAGGAGTCGTGGTCTGGCGGAAATGATCGAACGTGTCGTTGAATGTGACGCACGGGCTGTAGATTTGGAGCAAAGCAAAGCCTTTGTGAAGAATACCCTGCTTCATCAGCTCTGTCACCTCTTTAGGACGCCCCGAGAACCCGCGCGCCACAAACGTCGCGCCGTACGAGATCGCCATCAAGATCGGGTTGATCGGATAATCCGGGCTGCCGTAGGGCGAAGCTTTCTTTTCCATGCCGTGCGGGCTGGTGGGCGAGGGTTGGCCCTTGGTCAGGCCATAAATCTCATTATCCATCACGACATAGGTCAAATCCACATTGCGTCGCGCGGCGTGCGGCAAATGCCCCCCGCCAATGGAAAACGCGTCGCCGTCGCCGGACACCGTCACCACGGTCAAATCGGGCCGCGCCATCTTGACACCCGTTGCCAATGGCAGAGCACGGCCATGCACACCGTGAAAGCCGTAGGCTTCGACGAAAGCTGGAAAACGCCCCGAGCAGCCAATGCCCGAAACGAGCACCGTGTTGGCCGGGTCCATGTTCAAGTCAGCCAGCGCCTTGTAAAACGCCGACAGCACACCAAAATCTCCGCAGCCAGGACACCAGATCGGCTTGACATCGCTCTTGTAATCGGCCGCCGTGTATTTGACCGGGGCCGCTTCAATGGTCGCTGTAGCCATTCACTCCTCCTTGACCTATCTCAATAATTCGTCCTAGTCGGGTTTGACGCCAACGTAATAGACTGCCACCTTCTGCTCTTCTTCGAAAACTTGCCACACCAGGCGATAACGAGCATCGCTCAACCACATCCGATAAACATTTGGATATCCTCGCAATTCAATTTCACTGCCTGGGCGCGGATCTGAGACCAAGTCCGCAATTCGCCGCTTGGCTTCCTGGCGCAACTTACCAGGCAAGCTATTGACGTGGCGCTTGAGATCTTTGTCGTAGGAAAGGCGATAAAGACTCACCCAGCCTCCGGTTCATCCAAAAAGGCCAGGGCTGCCTCTGGCGTATCAAAAGTGATCACTTGTTCTGGATGCGCCTGCCAACGCGCACGTGCCTGATCTACGATCTTGGAAATCCACCTGATTTCGTCAGGGTCGTCTGCCAATTGTTGCAGGCGAGCCACAGTCCGCACAAGTTGATCAAAAGTCTCCACATCCACGATGACGGCACGCGGCTCACCATGATCGTAGATGACCGGAAACTGATCCCGGGTGAGCGTCTTGCCCATCTTAACCTCCCTCATTTTCTCAGCGTCTCGTTGAGCGCCACGATCTCATCGTACACTTGCCGCGTGGCAATCGGCCGGCCGCCATACTCGTTCAGCTTGACGATCGGCCGCTCGATGCCATAGCTTTGCGCGCGGGCGCGCAGCATCCCGGCGAACTGGCCGGTATAGTTCATCTCCGGCACGATGACAGCCTGCCGATGCGCCAGGAACGCCTTGAGCCTGGCATCCGGCAACGGGAACAGCGCCTTGGGATAGAACACGGCGACCGGAATGCCATTCTCCTTTGCGCGCGCCACCGCCTCGCGCACCGGGCCGATGGTGCTGCCCCATCCGATGATGCCCAGCGCCGCGTCGGGATCGCCAAACTCTTCGTACATACCCCACGCCTCGATGTCAGGCAAGGCGGCGTCCAGCTTGCGGTAACGCTTCTCCATGTTCGCCATGTGCAGCTCAGGCTCGTAGCCTGGCGCGCCGGAAGGATAATGTTCCAAACCCTCAGCCGTGTATTGGCCGCCGCGCATCCCCGGCAAGCTCATCGGGCTGACGCCGGTCGGCGTGTCCACATATCGCTCATAGGGACCGTTGCCATCCCAGAGCAAGCGCGGCTCGTGCTTGACCCTGGACAAATCAAACGGCGGAATGGTCTGCACGCGCACGCTCATGTCTTGGTCAGACAGGAACAACACCGGCATCTGATACTTTTCAGCCAGGTTGAATGCGTTGATGATCTGATAAAAGCAATCTTGCACGCTGACCGGCGCGACGACAAAACGCGGCGCGTCGTCGTTGCCGCCAAACACGGCCAGGCGCAAATCGCCCTGGCTGACCTTGGTCGGCAGCCCGGTCGAAGGCCCAGCGCGCTGAACGTCCACAATCACCAGCGGCGTCTCGGTCATCGAAGCGTGACCGAGCATCTCTACCATTAGCGCGAGGCCCGGTCCACTGGTGGCCGTCATGGCGCGCGCGCCCGTGTATGACGCGCCGACCGCCATGCCAATCGCGGCGATCTCATCTTCGGCCTGGATCATCGTCCCGCCGATCTTGGGGAACTCGGCGGCGAGGAATTCCATGATATCCGAGGCCGGCGTGATGGGGTAGCCCGCGTAGAACCGGCAGCCGGCGGCAATCGCGCCGATGGACAACGCCTGGTTGCCGGAAATCACCAATCGCTCGTCTTGGTCACGAGGCCGGCCGCGCAGATGGAAGGGTGATTCGACGCCAATGTTTTCTTCGATCCAGCGGTAGCCGGTCTGGAGCGCCGTGAGGTTTTGCTCCAGCATTTCCTTCTTGCGGCCCAACTGCTTGCGGACGACTTGTACAGCGCGATCATACGGCAGGTCGAACAACTTGACCAGCGCGCCAATCAAAATGATGTTGCGCCCGCGGGTGAAATCGGCCTTGCGCGCCAACTCGTTGAGCGGCAAGCCGAACATCTTGACGCCGCCGCCCTCAGGAGGCGTCAGGTCATTGCTGTTATAGACAAAAATGCCGTCCTTCTTGAGCAGCTTGTAGTAACGATCGTACGATTCCTGGTCATAGGCCACCAGCAAATCCAGGTCGTCACCCTGGCTGTGGACAGGATGATCGGCGGCGCGCACCTGGAACATCACATGGCCACCCTTGATTTCAGCCGGGATGGTGCGGGTGGTGTAAATCTCTAATCCGACAAACGAAGCAATGCGGGCGAACACCTCACCTGTGGTGACGATGCCGCCCGCTGCGCTGTCGCCGCCTATGCGAACGACCAGGTCATTATCCGAAGCAGTCATCAGATTTTCCTCCCCGCCAACGAGTCGCGCAGTCAAGCCTCTCAGCCTGATAGACGCAATTATACCGCGCTTGTCAGTAATCAGTCAATCAAAACCGCCAGTACTCCCACAGCGCCAAGGTGCCCAGGATGCCCATGAGTGCGCCGATGATCACCTGGACACGTGTATGGCCGAGCAATTCCTTGAGCCGCTGCTCGCTGATGGGATGCCCCTGGAACAGCTCGTCAACGATCTGATTGAGAATGGCCGCCTGCTTGCCCGCCGCCTGACGCACGCCCGTTGCATCATACATCACGATCATAGCCAGCGCCACGCAAATCGCAAACGCTCCCGAGTCAAGGCCATACCTCAACGCCACGCCCGTCGCCAGCGCGCACACCAACGCCGCGTGCGAACTGGGCATGCCGCCCGCGCTCACCCACAACCGCAAATCTATCTTGCGGTGGACCGCATAGTGAATGGGCACTTTGATCAGTTGCGCGATGGCCCACCAAGCCAGCGCGGCAATGAGTACTTTGTTATGGAATAAAGCAGCCATCGCAGCCATCAACACTCCGCACCCACGTCAAACGGCTCTAGTGCGCCTGATGCGGAGAGCTGGTGCACTTGCAGTTCCGCCTCGTCCAGTTTGGTCCCGCACAAGGCCGCCAGCCGCTGACCGCGCTCAAAGAGCGCCAGTGCGTCATCCAGCGGCAAGTCACCTGCTTCGAGCTTGGCGACGATTTCCTCAAGCTGCGCCAACGCCGCTTCAAAGGTCATCTCTTCAGTTCTGGATTGCTTTTTCATACGCTACTCTCCCTGCCACGTGAGACATGATTTCCTCTTTCCCATCACGTAGCCGTGGCATCAAATTCACCATCCGACACTCGCACCGACAACCGGTCACCCGGCGATACCAGAGCCACACTCCGCACCAGGCGCCCATCACGCCGGACAACGGCGTAACCGCGTTGAAGCACTGCCAGCGGGCTGAGTGCGTCCAATCGCGCCCCAGTCCCGGTCAAGCGCGCGCGGCGCAGTTGCAGGAAATGTGAGGCCGATACAGCCGCCTGCGCCGCCAGGTCGTCCACGCGCTGACGGGAATTGGCCAGCCGAACCCGTGGCGAAAGATGCGATAATGCACGTGCCTGCGCTTGAAGCACTAGACGCCGGGCATGCACGTCATCGGCCATGAGCGATGCCAGGCGGCTACGCAGCGCGGCCAGTTGCGCCAACAATTCCGCGCGGTCGGGTGTGGTCAGCTCGGCGGCGGCGGACGGCGTGGACGCGCGCAGGTCGGCGACGAAATCGGCAATCGTAAAGTCCGTCTCGTGCCCTACCCCACTGACGAGTGGCACGGGCGAGTCTGCGATCTTGCGCGCCACGCGCTCGTCATTGAACGCCCATAAATCCTCCAACGACCCTCCCCCGCGCGCGACGATAATGAGATCGAGGTCGTCGCACTGATAGAGCGCCTCGAGCGCGGCGACGATTTGCGGCGGCGCATCTTGGCCCTGAACCTGGGTCGGCGCAAGGATCACTTGCGCGAGCGGCCAGCGCCGGGCCAGAATGTTGCAAATGTCGCGGATGACAGCGCCCGTGGGCGACGTGACCACGCCAATGCGATGCGGGAATTCCGGCAAAGGCCGCTTGCGCTCCGGCGCAAACAGACCCTCGGCTTCCAGCCGGGCCTTGAGCAGCTCGAACTGCGCGTGCAGGTCGCCCAGCCCTTGGGGCTGGACGCGATCCACGTAGAGTTGATAACTGCCGCGCGGCTCATAGACGCTCACCCTGCCGTGCGCCAGGACCTGCCCGCCGTGGACGAGCAGCGCGCCGAACATGGGCGCGGCGCTTTTCCACATCACGCACGCAATCTGGGCGGCGGCATCCTTGAGCGTAAAGTAGATGTGCCCGGAGGAGGGACGCGAAACAACAGAGACTTCGCCTTCGACCCACACGTCTTGCAAGCGATAGTCCACTTCGAACATCTCGCGGATGTAGCGCGTGAGGGCTCCGACGGTCATCGGCGCGGGTGACGAAAAGAGATTCATCTGACTCATGGGAGAATCTTAACTTACGCAGTCCAAAGTGTCAAATGATGAATCCCGGCCGGCAGAGCCTGTGCTGGTGCGTCACAGTCATCCTCACAGTCGCCACCACAAGATTGTGCGCAGCAGTGAGCGCCGCCGTCGGTCAAAATCTGCACCTGCCCCCGGTCGTTGGCGGTGTTGGTCGTGTGGCACTTTTAACAAGTGAGGATCGTATGGCCGGGGGCGATGCAGGCGGTCATGTCGGCCGTGGCCAAGAGGTCGAGCATAGCATTCCCGGCGAGAGGGCCGGTCATAGCAGTCGCGTTACCAATGTAACGCCCAATTCTGCACAAGCTCCAATTGAGCGAAAGCCGTCAGGTCGAGGTGCAACGGCGTGACGGAGATGTAACCATGCGCCAAAGCCCAAAAATCGGTGCCCTCATCCGGCTCGGCGGTCGGCTCTTCACCGCCGATCCAATAGTACGGCTTGCCGCGCGGGTCAGCTCGCTCTACCAGTTCATCACGATAGATGCGGCGGCACATCCGCGTGACCTGCACACCTTTGATATCGGCCTGGGCAAGGCCCGGTACGTTTACGTTGAGCAGCACACCCGCTGGCAGTCCCTCGGCAATGACCTTGCGCGCAACGACGGCGGCAAACTCGGCGGCAACAGCGAATGGCTCCGCGACGCCGCGACGCGCCGCTTCGCGCGTGTGGGTCGAAACAGCGAAGGACGCTACTCCGCTGATCGTTCCTTCCATCGCCGCGGTCACCGTGCCGGAATACGTCATGTCCTGGCCGAGGTTGGGATTGGTATTGATGCCGGAAACGACCAGGTCGGGCCGGGCGCCGAGCGCGCGGAGCGCGCCCAACATCACCAGCGCCACACAGTCGGACGGGCTGCCACTGGCCGCATAGGCCGGCGTGCCGTCGTCCAGCCGAACCTGCGCCAGACGCAGCGGCTTGTGCATCGTCTTGCGATGACCCGCCGCCGACCAGTTGTGCTCCGGCGCGACAACCAGTGTCTCACCCAGATCATCCATCGCCCGCTTGAGCGCCAGTAGCCCGGGCGCGTCCACGCCGTCGTCATTGGTAACCAGAATCCGCATCTTTCCCTCATTGTATCATTTGCGAGTCTTGACCATGACTCGCAGATCGAGGATTGGATAAAGACGTGATTTGATCGTACGAGCCAGCTTGGCCGTCTGCATACCTGCCATTGACGCTCGCTAATTCCATGAGTCGAACGCGGGTCTCGTGTTCACCGCCATTCTTGGCGATAGACACCAACTCTTGCACAGCCTCATCGAGACGGCGGCTATCCAGGGTCAAGACTCCGCGCAGCATCTTGATGCGTGGATGCGACGTCGGCGACGTATCTTCATCCCATGTGGACAATTCTTCGCGAATCTTTTCACCCGGACGCGCGCCAATGAACCGGATTTCAATGTCATCTGGATGCAGGCCGGACAGCTCGATCATGTCCCGCGCCAAATCTGTGATCCGAACCGGCTCACCCATGTCCAGCATATAGATGGCACCGCTGCGGCCCAGCGCACCCGCCTGCAAGACGAGGTTAACCGCCTCCGGGATCGTCATGAAAAAGCGTTCCATATCTGGATCCGTGATGGTGATCGGCCCGCCGGCCGTAATCTGCTCTTGAAACAGCAGCACCACACTGCCTCGGCTGCCCAACACATTGCCAAAGCGCACGGCCACCAATACCCCGGCGGTCCTTTGCGCGGCATCCTGAACCATCATCTCGGCCACGCGCTTGCTGGCGCCCATCACGCTGCGTGGGTTGACGGCTTTATCGGTCGAGACCAACACAAACCGGCCCACACCATATTTAATAGACGCGGACAGCGCGCATTGTGTCCCCAACACGTTATTGGTCACAGCTTCATCCACGTTGCATTCCATGAGGGGCACGTGTTTGTGAGCAGCCGCATGAAAGACGACATTGGGCCGATACCTCGAAAACACCACGTCCAGCCGCTGCAGGTCACGTACGTCGGCGATACAGGCCACCAGATCAAGGTTCGGGTACTGGGAACGCAGTTCCCGTTCAATACCATAGATACTATTCTCGCCATGGCCAAGCAACACGAGTTGCAGGGGGTCGTAATGTGCAATCTGTCGGCACAGCTCAGAGCCGATGGACCCACCTGCGCCCGTGATCAAGATTCGCATGCCGCTCAGATATTGGCCCAGAGCAGCTTTGTCAATCTCGACCGGATCGCGGCGAAGCAAGTCCTCAATCTGCACGGGGCGCAACTGGCCAACGCTAACCCTGCCATTGATAAGCTCGTAAATACCGGGCAGCACTTTGCACGGCACATTCGCCCGCTGGCATAAATGCTTGACCTCACGGATAACCGCGCCGGGAGCCGTCGGCATTGCTACGACAACCTCACTAATCTGAAATTCGCCGACCAGCTTGGGCAAACCCTCGATGGTCCCTAGAACCGGAACACCCAAAATGCGTATATTGTGCTTGGTCAGATCGTCGTCCACAAAACCGACCGGCTCAACGTCCAATCGTGCACTGTTTTGCATCTCACGAACGATGATCGCGCCCGCGTCACCTGCTCCCACAATCAACGCACGGCGATGGGTCACTGTTCCATCGGCGGAACCTTGGGCCAGGCGGCTCATGATTCGCCGGTCTCCCATCAGTCGCACCAGAAAGCGCGTGCCTCCCACACAGGCGATCGTAAGGAGAAAATCCATGAATGGAATCGAACGTGGGATCTGGACAAACGAATAGAAAATCGGCACAATCAAGTAAGCGAACAAAATCACGACGACCGTAGCGACCAGGTTGGCTCCCACAATATTGACAACTTCGCCAACACTGGCATAGCGCCAATAACGCCGGTAGAGGCCAAATGCCTGAAAGATAACTGGCTTGACGACGAGCACAATTCCCAGGTAGACCCAGAGGGAAATCCGATACCGTGCCATACCCGCCTGATCTAGCCGGGCGATAAAGCTGAGCCAGACCGCCAAGACGAGCACAAGCAGATCGCCCAAGAAAAAATAGCGATTACGGATGATCTGGCCCGGCAAACTTCCTTCGCGCGCCGCCATATAGGTCGCCGCCACCCGGCGTGCGGTCAGGAGCAACACGACGGCCAAAACCCAACCGGCCAACCATGCGCTGCGCGGGAAAGGTATAAAGCCCCAGCGCCGGGCCAGGTAACCCAGGAGCAAAACCAAATAAGACACCAGGGCGAAAATCAGAAAGGCCACACTTGCGGCTTGGGCCAGCCGGGCTTGCCTCCGCTCCCGATAGGGTTGACCGGGCTGGTAAAGGCCACTTACGATAAACACAACCAGCGAGACGAGGGTGAGCACCGGAGCGGCCGATTGAAAGGCGCTCAGGGAATCACGCCACAGTCCAGCCGGGTTGGTGTACAGCGGCACGATTTTGGACGCTTCGTTCAGGCCGACCAGCACAGTGTAGCGGGCTGCCAGGCCAAGGAAAAGACCAAGGTTGACCACCGCCGCATCTACTAACACCATCGAGACTATGTGCTTGGCGTCGGCATGGATTTTCATGGCAGGCCTTTCAAACTGGGATATAACTCAAGCGGGCGAAGGGACAAACGATGCACGCGTTACTTGCTTAATGGCGGGCCTGTGCGACAACGGCTCGTAATGTATCGCAAACGATTGCTACCTGTCCCTCAGCCATGTTACCGAAAAACGGCAACGCCAAAGTCGAATCAGCGACTCGCTCGGTTATCGTAAAATCACCTCGCGCATAGCCAAAACGCTTGCGGTAGAAGGGTTGCAGATGAATGGGGTTGAAATAAGGTCGGCTCGGGATACCCTGCGCTTCGAGCAGCGACATGACCCGATTGCGATCAATGTCTGGCGCAAAACGCACCACATAGACAAACCAACTGGCGCGGCTGGTCGTCGGCGCGATATACGGCGCGGTGACACAGGGTATAGTTTCCAGTCGCGTTGTATACCAGTCGGCGACCTGCTCGCGTTTCATCAACAACTCTTCAATGCGCCCCATCTGCGCCGCGCCCAGTGCCGCACTCATCTCGTCGAGACGATAGTTGTAACCCAGCCGGCTGTGGTTCAACCAGGCGTCAAATACGTCGCGCCCCTGATTGCGCAGGCTGCGGAACAGATCATTCCATTCATCGTCGTCCGTGACGATCATGCCGCCTTCGCCCGTGGTCATTTGCTTGTTGGGATAAAAGGCAAACACACCAGCGTGGCCCAGCTTGCCCACCTTTCGGCCTTTGTATTCCGCGCCAATCGCTTCGCAGGCATCTTCGATCACCATCAGGCCGTGCCGCTGAGCTACCTCGAGAATCGGGTCCATATCTGCGGGCTGGCCAAAGGCATGGACCGGCAAGATTGCCCTGGTGCGCGGCGTGATAGCAGCCTCGACGCGGACCAAGTCAATGTTGAGTGATTGCTGGTCAATATCCACAAATACCGGGCGCGCCCGCTCATACAGCATGACGTTAGCGGAGGCAACAAAACTGAACGGTGTCGTAATAACCTCGTCGCCATCAGCTACACCGGCCGCCAGGATGGCCAAGTGCAATCCTGCTGTGCCACTCGATACGGCTACGGCGTGCCGTGCGCCAACGTACTCGGCCACGCATCGTTCAAATTCGTCCACACGTGGGCCGATGCTGAGATACGGAGTGCGCAGTACGGCGTTGACGGCGTCAATTTCGGTCTGGGTGATGTCAGGAGAGGACATGGGGATATGTAATGAAACAGTCATTGATGACTCCCAGATGACACACGGATTCTATCACGCACAAAAGCGTGGAATTGTCGCACGGCCTCCGCCGGGATATGGCTAAGATGACTTTCCGACACATTGCTTTCACTACCATCATGAAAGTGATGGGGAAAGGTTGCTATGGATTGCCAGCGTCTGTGGGGCGCGTTATCATGCCGATAGATCTTGCCATCCAGCGCCCGTCGCTCCCAATGGAAGCTGTATCGGCTCACAAGCTTCAAAGAGAACCAGACATCCACAAAGCTGCCATCCGTCAAGATGATGCGCAACTCATTGATATCGGGAACTAGTACTTCCGCCACAATATCGGCAAACTCGATCTCGGCGATCTCGCGCAGCCGCTTGACATCCACCTGGCTCATGCAAGGGCCTCAAGCAGTTGTGATAGACGATCTCGCTTGTACTCCAGGTGATCCAGGCGTTGGAGGTCTTGCCAGGAATCAGCCTCTTCCAGCGTGCCCTCCCGATAGCGAGCCTCCATTTCTTCCACGGAGGAGATGCCGTAGCACCCAGCAATTTCAAACATCTGCGCCTTGATTCCGCGCAGTTGGCGCTCCAGCAGAACACGCAGCCCCTGCTTGAGCAGGTCGCTCTCCGGGATATGCATCTCTTGGGCCACAGCACTGAGAAGGGTATCTGTTTGTACTGCCATCAAACACCTCCGATTCTGTCCATGCTCTTATTACATCGGAAAGAGCAAATGTTAAACCAACACCACCTTGACGCCACTATTGCCGGAGATCAGTCCAGAGGCACACCACGCTCCGCTCTGATTTGTCCACACGCGGGCCGACGCTGAGGTAAGGCGTGCGCAGCACAGCGTTGACAGCATCAATCTCTGCCTGGGTGATGTCGGGGGACGACATGGGAACAAGCATGTTAGTCCTTTCACGATCGCTGCAATGGTTTGGCGGGAACGCCGACTACGGTGAGGCCAGCTGGAACGTGCTGGGTCACACAGGCACCTGCGCCAATCACAGCGTCATCGCCGATTGTAAGAGGCGCGTCCTGAGTGCCATTGATAATAACTGCGCCTGTGCCGACATAGACTCGCTGCCCAAACTGTACGCATCCAGAAACATGCACACCTGGCGCAAGGGTCGTATAATCGCCCATGACTACATCATGACCAACAGTACAATCCAAGTTGATCTGAACATGCTGGCCTAAGACGATATTCGTGGTTAGAATATTGCCGGCACAGATGACCGTGCCTGCGCCAATTTCAATCCACTGCGAGCGCTCGACACGCGGGTGAATGATTGTATCGAACCGAAAACCAACCGCAGCAGCCTTTCCCATCAGCGCTTGGCGGGTTTTAGGTGTGCCGACACCGCCCACAACTAGAGCTTCGGGATATTGTTGATGTGCAACAGCTAACCCCATAACTGGAATACCGTCAAGTATCTTGCCATGTGCAGCTTCATTGTCATCAATGAAACACATGGCTTGGTATTGTTCAGCAGCTTGATTGCACGACTGGATCAGCCAAGCTACCTCCCTGGCAAACCCTCCTCCTCCATAAATAGCAATTTGTCTGATCGGCATGTTGAACTCCCGCATCTATTTCAGTCTAAGAATGGTTCGAATGGCCCATGAATTCTTGAGCTGTTGCCTGCCCTGGCTGATTGATGCCCTCACGCTTGATAATCTTGAGTACCGTCAGGATAATAATCTTCAAATCTAGCCACAAAGATTGGTGATCAACATACCACACGTCCAACGCGAACTTTCGCTCCCAAGTGATTGCATTCCGCCCATTGACCTGGGCCCAGCCGGTGATACCAGGCTTAACCTCGTGGCGACGCATCTGCTCTGGCGTGTAGCGATCTAGATATTGCATGAGCAACGGACGTGGACCCACCAGACTCATTTCACCTTTGAGCACGTTGATCAGTTCCGGCAGCTCGTCCAGGCTGATGCTGCGCAAGAATCGGCCAAACGGGGTCAACCGCTCGGCATCGGGCAGAAGGTTACCTTGAGCGTCGCGGGCATCGGTCATAGTACGAAACTTGTAGAGGGTGAAGGGTTTGCCGTGCAAGCCAGGACGCCACTGGCGCAACAGTATCGGGCGGCCCATCGTCAAACCGATCATGATCGCAATCAGTGCCATCGCTGGTATGCCTACAAATACCCAGGCGAGTGTCACTCCAAGATCAAACAGTCGCTTGACCATGTGCATCAGCCCATGTTGCGTGTGGCATAGATGGATTGATAAATCCCCATCACTTGACGTGCAGTCTCCCTGACATCAAAAAGCTCTTTTGCCAATACCTGCCCGTCTGTGGCCATCTGGCGTGCACGCGCCGGATCACGTAGCGCATCCAAAATGCATTCCGCCAGTCGGGCAGGATTGCGCGCAGGGACAAGCCAGCCTGTTTTACCAGGCTTGATGAGGTCCGGGAAACCTCCCACATCCGTGGCGATTGTTGGCACGGCCAGAAGCAATGATTCGGCTGCTCCCCCCACATTTTCAGAGTGCGATGGATGTACTACAATATCCAGATCGGGATAAAGCTCCGAAACGTCATGGCGCGTTCCTAGGAACACGGCACGATCTCCGCATCGCCGCCTACCATATGAGCAGACCCGGTTCTCATAGTTAATTGCATTGTTCCATGCACCACCAATAAAGACCCCAAGAATATTCTTCTTGACCTTGAGACAAAGCGCAAGGGCATCAATCAAATCCTCATGTCCCTTAAGGCCACGCGTTTGCCCCAAATAGCGCTTGGGACCGTACATATATGCCACCATGCCAATTATTCTTGTGTCTGGCCCCACGTTCAACTCTCTACGCAGTCTACCAGGCATGCTAGTCTCCCGGGCTTTGACATCTGTGCCATAATACGATAAGAATACACGCCCTGGTGCAATACCAGATCGGCGATAACAATCACATGTCCATTGGCACGAGCCAATCCAGTAATCCAACTTGCCAGCGGTGGCCAACTCTGCGCAGCGGAAAATGGCATGCTCCAAGTGCAAAGGACCGGGCACCTGGAAAATACGTGGTATTAGATGATGCTTTCCCAATGCCAATCGCATGGTCAACGTTGTTCCTACAAAATGACTATGAATTATGTCGGGCTGAACCTGCCCTGCCAATGCTCGCATGTTCTCAAGTGTGCTTTGCCAGCGCCATGGCTGTTGCACAGGAAAGTCAGGGGCTACTGGATGAACGATTACACCTGCCTTTTCATACTGGCCAACCAATGGCCCAGTCGGAGGGATTGCTACATGGACAGTTACTCCCAACCTGACCAGTTCCCGCATCTGGCGAAATGCCCATATTGCCCCTACAGATGTTTTGACCAAGTGAAGGACTTTCATATAGTCATCTACGTCTTCTGCCACTGCTCCGTTACCTGGCGCACATGCTTATAGAATGCTAAACGTCGCTCTCGCAAAGTATCTTCATGATACTCGTGTGATTTGGCAAAATTGCGTTCCGACATATGTACCATGCGTTGTGGATTACCGATCACTTCTTTAATCTTGGATGCCAAAGCGTTGGCATCATTCGGCGGAACCATGTCTTCCGGTGGCAACAGCTCCGGAATGCCCCCAACCCGCGAGCCGATGCAGGGCAACCCACGTGCCATCGCCTCAATCATGGCTCGCGGCAAGCCTTCAGTTCGGGACGGCAAAACAAACAAATCGGCGGCATCCAATTGGGTGCGCACGGCTACGCCCGCTGGCAATTGCCCCATAAAGCTCACCCGCTCGCTCAGGTTGCGCGCAACTGCGCGCGCCTCCAGTTCTCGCCGATATTTACCATCTCCTACAATAACTAGCTTCAGGTTAAGGCCATCGCGCACACACATCGCAACGGCATCAATGAGCACATCGATTCCTTTGTAAGGTTGGGCTAGTGAAGCTACCGTCACTAGAGTAACGGCGTCGGTCATTGCCTTGTTCAGCGCGTGATGCACAATGCAGTAATCACCGTCCGTCAAATTCCCATCCGAGTAAGAAGTGGTAAAGACAGCAGACCCAAGCGAACGCGGTACGGTAAACGCTACATCAGTCAATTGAGCGCCTGAATAGTTGGTGGAATAGGCCATCTCATCAGGCGGATAACGGCGCCGAAGCATGTATTTGGTAACGTACGCAACGCCGCAAGCATGCAAGCATTGCCATTTCAACTGGCGGGTAAACCACCACTGAAAGAAAAAGCGCAAAGGATGCCGGACGGCGCCAGGAACGAAAACATCATAAGGATCCCCGACTACTTCGACCGCATATGGCCGACGCGTCCTCTTCAGAAGAGGTGTCAAGACGTTGGCCAGATGAGATGGAACGCGCATGATCACTGCGTCCACAGGGGCGACAGCACTTCGTACTGCGCGGTTCACCGACATAGCTCTAAGGGCAAATTGCTCAGGGCCAACGTAATAGGGTACAGCTACAAACGATACGCGCTCGCCGTCAGCACGCCTCCAGCCTACTGGCATGTCCGATACATCGCGCACCCGCGCCACGACACGCACCGAGTCAAACACTTGCAAGTAGCAATTCCAAAATGAATAGGGAAACGAGGTCTGCGTCCACACGCTTCCATCGGGTAGACGATCAAAACGATACTCCAGCGTAACAATGAGATTCATAAGCGGCCTGCCGCTAGACGATTCTTGGCCTGTAACACGAGTTGTTTATCGTCGGAACTCAACCCCAATCCTATCAACACGCCAATATAAGCCACGGCAAACCCACTCAACAGCAAAAACTGGGCGACCCAAGTCTTTCCCCATACCGGTTGAGCAATTGCAACTATGCCTGCCGTCGCGCAACAAGCTAATAGCGGCTTGATCAACCCTCGCTGGTAAGGATGAATCTTTAATAGAATAGCAACTTCTATCAGACCAAGCAAGCTGACTATGGCCGTCGAAACTGCAGATACTCCCCCCGCGCCCTCAAGTCGCCAGGCAGAAATAAGCAATACACCCAACCCCAACTGGGTTGCCAGCAACACCAGAGAGTTGAGCAGCCTGATCCGTGCATAGCCTGTCATCAGCAGCATGTGGCCAGCAGGCCCTCCACCCACATTCGCCAGTTGTCCCAGTGTCATCAACACTAACGTGGTGTATCCCAGCGTGTACACCCGTCCAAACAGGCCCAACAACAAACCTCCAAACAACACGTTGACGGCAGCCAGCGGCAGACTCAGCATCATGATCCAGCGCGTGGCAGAACTGTACAATTCCTTTAGCCGCTCGCGATCCAAGCACGCGTGCGCCTCGCTGATCAACGGCGCCAGCGTGGTATTGAATGCTGTCATGGGCAAAGAAACAATGAACTTGAATCTCAAAGCAATGCTGTAAACTGCCACCATTTCCTTTGTGCCGAACATGCCCAGAAAGAAAATCTCTAGCGAGCCGCCCAACGGAGTGACCAACAGCGAATCCAGAAAAGCAGGGACTGCATACTTGGTCCAGGCCCCTAATTCGGGCAGGCCAGCCGGGGATGATTTCCATAACCGGCTCGTGCGCGCCAGCCACCATCCCGCTAGTGCCATAGACAGGCCGGCGGCAGCCACCATGGCCCACAACGCCGCCTGAACACCTGCTTTTGTCATCCCGGCGATCACAATGAATACTAGACGCAACGCCGGCAAGATGATTTGCTCAGCATAGACGCGCCGCGTCGTCAAGCCGCAACCGTGTAACCCGGAAACGAAAATAGCAAACAGCGCATTGAGGGGAAGCCCCACGCTGCCAATTCTCACGGGCGAGATCAGCTCTGGCTCTCTAAAGACATTGACCGACAGAAAGGGAGCCAGTCCCCATAGCCCCACGGCCACTACAACACTCCAGACAAACACAAACACCGGTACAAAGAACAAAAGTGTTTTCAACTTGGGCGTCTCGCTTCGCCCGCGATACCACGCCGCAAACCGAACCACTGTGACATCCAGCCCTAAAGTAGCGACCAGCGTGGTAGTGCTCATCACCGTCGTCGCCAGCGAAAACAAGCCAAATCCACCTACACCCAACGACAGCGTCAACGCAAATACCATCAGGTAGCCAGCAGCCTGCGCGAACAGCGTGCTCCCTCCAGTTACGCCCGCCGTGCGTATGATGTTGCCCAAGCCGGCCACTGGCAGTGGCATGATACGAGATGGTTGGGGCGAATCGGCACTCATGGTCGCCCTACCTGCATCAATGCGTCTGCGTGAGCTCTGCCTATCAAGGGGAAATCGTGTTTGAGCCTGACCGTTTGCCGCCCTGCCAGCCCCATCGCCGTGCGCAATGCCCGGTCGTCACGCAGCGCGCGCAATGCCTGTATCCATTCCTCGGTGGACCTGACAAGAAAGCCCTGCTTGCCAGGCTCTATTAACTCAAGATGAACGCCGACGGCAGACGCCACAACAGGGACACCACACCCCATGTATTGCACCACCTTCAATCCGCTTTTCCCGCGTGCCCATTCGTCGTCTGGCATAGGAGCAATGCCCACATCCACCTGGGCCAGTTCTTGCACTTCGGTATCCTCGCGCCAGGTAATATGCCTCACCGATACGCTGTCTAGGCACAACGCCTTCCCGCCGATAATGCGGAGTTCGACTGGGCCTTCGCGGCCAAGCAATTCTAAAGCTGGACGCGCCAACTCTAAATACGGCACACTGGAAGGAGTGCCAATCCAGCCGATCACAAAAGTTGAGTCGTCTACGCGCTCTCGCATGACACTTGCCAGCACGCAATCGTAATGTGAAACATCAATCCCAGCCGGGATCATGCACACATGCGAGTTATATTGGCGCGCATGGGCCGCCAAACCTCCATTGCGGGCAATGACCAGGTCGCTATTCGAAATCAGCCAGTTGACGTCGCGCCAGCTTCCAAACCACGATCTCATTAGATTCTTTTTCCCGCTTGACACGTAAACAGCATCATCATATCCAAAGACTAATGGCTGCCCAATCGCCTTTAAAGTAGCCCCCAGCAAGCGTGTCCCAGCCGGCATAGCAAACCGTTGAATCCACACCGCATCAGTGTGGCTTGCTTTTACCATATCCACTACACGCTTCAGATAGCCTTGCCCTAACCGGACAATATATTCCGCGGAACATAATTGCCCCTTCTGGATCTTGGAATAGGCCCCTGGAGACCAAAAAGGGAGAACGCTAACCTCCACGCCCTGGTCACGCATATGAGGCAGAAGGCTATAGACGGAATAACGACTACTCGGACACGCCGATGGCGTCAACAGCAGGCAACAGATGCTGAGCATGTTTCCTTTTCTTGAAGAGATAGTTTTGAAGCATCAACAAACCCAAAATGATCACGTAAGTAAGAGTGAAATAAGTTATCATTACTACAGAGGAGTATACGAACTGCAAACACATAAGAGAGTAACATGCTATGACACCAAAACTCGGTTGCTTCAACAGTTTCAGAAAAACAAAGCCGCTAAGCAATCCCATCGCAAGAGGCATCAAAATAAGACTCATCCAACCTAAATCATCAAATGGTGCTGCCAAGTAAGTGAAGACATTGGTTCCTACAGGAATATAAACGGTGGGGCGCGAAGTAGTGTATTGCACCAAGAACTCGTAGCTATAGCCTGCAAGTCCCGAATTAGCTCGTGCTACCGCTCTAACGATAGGTGTAAATGAATACACACCCGGCAGATCAATACGAACAGGGTCAGCAATGTGAACAGAAAAAGCGCCAAAACCCGATGTGACATACTGGTAGGCTTGCAACACCGTCCACGGCAACTTGACATTAACATTGGATTCTTCATAGGGGAGAAATTGTGAGAAGCGAAGCAAGCCAATAGCCCCAAAAACAACAAAGAGTGCTACACTTGCCAATATCAGTAAGCGTCCCAGGTTGCGTACCGGTTCATGATTGGCAAATACGCGGGTCAACATATATGCTATTGCAAACAACACTAACGTCCAAATAAACAGAGAACGATTGCCTGTGAGCACACCGTTGCCCAAAGAAACAAGTAAACACACCACTGCGCGCGAGCGTCCAGATGGATACTGCGCCAGGTAGATACCTCCGATGATTCCGGCCAGCGGAGCCAGTGCGAGAGAATAGCCAGCCAGGCCGCCTCCGAACTGGCCAGCCTCTAGCCCGGCGACGGCCTGTCGAACGGCAACGGTCTCAAAGAGCGCGCCCCACCCCACCAGTCGAACGAGTTGAATGGCCGTCAAAAGCAAGCCCAGCAACCCCAGCGTGTTAAGAAAATCAAGCACACGCCGTGCCCGTACTGGGTTAAGGACCTGGACAGGCGTTGGCCAACGCCTGACCGGCGAAACGGCTAAGGTGACAATCAAAACACCGCACACAAACAGCACAAACGAGCCAATGAACGCCACATAGGCCTGCTCCGAGAGCGGATCATAATTCACCAGCCGAATCTCGAACAGGGCTAACAACCCGTTCCACAACACACCGAATATGCCAATGGGCGACAGGATCGTATGATATAACACGTGTGACAGTGTCAAGCTAAGAAGGGCCAGAAACAAGAAAATCGCAAACAAGTCCTACCTCGTCTTGCTCATATGCAACACATTGTCGCGTCGACCTGTGATTTGGAAACCACAGGCAGTGTAGATTGACAACGCAGCCACATTATCGGCAAACACTTCCAGATATACTTCTCGCAATCCCAAAACGTCTATCGCCATATCAACCAACAGCCCGGTGGCAGCCCGCGCCAACCCCTTACCCACTGCCACAGGCTCGCCAATCATCAGCCGACCGAATTCGGCTTGCCGGGCTGCCCAGTCAATGTGATAGATTGCCACCTGACCGACCGGGCAGAAAGAAGCCGCGACCTCCTCGATGACAAAAACGTAATCATCATCCTGCTGCAAGTATCTTTTGAACCAAGCTTGATGCTGCTCAGGCGTAATCACGTCAGAATGAAAAAACCATTCGCGGATATGGTCTTGATTACGCCATCTCAACGTCATCGGCAGATCGGACTCTTCTAACAAACGAAGCCGAACATACCGGTTCTCGACTGGCGACCAGTGACATTTCGAGATCCCGCTCGTCACTGGCCTTGCCCCAGCCGAGCTACAATAGTTTTCAGAGCAATTGCAGCGCGCTGCACATCGCGATAATTCAGCCGCAGGTGCACAGGCAAGGAAATGAGACGTTCGCTAGCAGATGTGGCACGCGGGCATGTCCCGCGCGCATAAGCATACATTCTATAGGCGGTATTGTCTCGATAGTGAACACCCGGGTAGATCTGTTGCTGATTCAGCGCCAGCATTACCTCGTCACGGTGATCCAACATCACCTGGTATAAATGGCGCGCCGACAAGCATCCTGGCGCAACTGGAATACGCTGAATACGCGGCTCATCGTCTAGCAATTCATCGTACCATGTTGCGATTTGACGGCGGTAGGCATTGTCTTGATCCAGATATTTGATCGAGACCAGCCCGATTGCCGCCATAATCGAGTTGCCGTGATATTTGAACCCTTCGTGTTCGACGTCATAGTACCACTTGTACGCACCCTGGGAGATGGTGCGCGAATAAGTATCCTTGTTGATACCCAGCCATGTCCATTGGCGCACCTCGGCATCCAACTGCGCGTCGGCGAAACAAATCATGCCCGCATCTGCAATCGGCAGGTTCTTGACGGCCTGGAAACTAAACACGGCTACGTCAGCCTCACTGCCCACATGCTTGCCGCACTGCCGTGTGCCCGCCATGTGCGAAGCATCGAGAATCAACTTCAAACCGCGCTCATGACACACACGCGCCACCTGCTCCAATTGCCCGGTATTGCCACCAAGCCCTACAAACATCACCGCTCGTGTACGTGGTGTGATACGTTCCAGGATCGAGGCTGGATCAAGACAAAGAAACTCGTCTACGTCAGCGAATACGGGACGTAGGCGCTCGTACAAGATGACATGATTAGTTGAAACGAATGTGAGCGGCGTGCTGATGATCTCGTCCCCGTCCTGCCACTCCTCGTGCTCCTTCAACAATCGAACGGCAAGATGGAGTCCGGCTGTCGCGGAGTTCAAGAAATGGGCATGCGGCAGCCCAGTGAACTCTTGCCAAGCGCTCTCAAACTGAACGGTCTTGAAGCCGATACCCGTCCAGCCCTTCTCAAGGCATTCGCGGATTTCCGCCAGGCACTCATCTATGCGGAAAGTGGGCACAAAAAGTTGAATTGGCTCCATAGGGCACCTCCACACTATTGCCACTTACCCCAACCGAAGGGGTCACTGGCATGTTTTTTGTATGTTTTCCAATTGCTGAAGCGTTGTAGCATCACTGGGTTGCCACTCGAGGGCTTGCTGATAAGCGGCAACCGAATCGGCGCAACGCCCAGCCTGAACGTACCAGTCACCCAACAGTTTCATCCAATCCACCGGCGTGCCTGGATACAGCACTACAGCCTGCCGCAGATATTCAATAGCCTGCGTCAAATCTCCCTGGTCATGAGCCACCAGTCCCAGATAAAATTTGACATCGGCGTTCTCGGGGTTCTGCGCCTCCGCCTGCGCCAACAAATCCCGAGCTTCCAGCTTCTTGCCCATGCTCCACAGCAAGGCGGCCTGGTAATATTTGGGCGACTCGCTTTGTGGGTCAACCCGGCCAGCTTGCAGGTACCATGACAAAGCAGCGTCGTAGTGTTTCTGATCCTGCTCCATGAACCCCCGATACAGGTACGGCCACATGCTTTTTGGATTCGTGACGCTTGCCAGGTCAAAATAACGCTCAGCCTCGGCATAGCTCTGCCGGTACCGGCTGACGTTGCCAGCTTGTATGTACAGGGAATAGAGCTGATAGCGATCTCTTTCAAGCGGGATGGCGCGTTGATATGCCTGCACAGCAACGTCCCAGTCCTTATCTATTTCTGCTGCTTGCCCGATAGCCCACCAATGATCCGCTTGATTGGCGTCAATCGCGGCAGCCAATTCCCGCCATGTGACTGCTGCAGATTGGGGTTCGTGCATTAGTGTCAGGTACAGCACCGCCAATGGATCGGCGGCCTGGCGCGTTGGAGCAATTGCCATACTCAATTCATAGCCCGTCAAAGCGGCGCGCAAGTCACCCGCCTTCTGAGCTTGCTGGCTGCGCCCGTAAAAGTATCCGGCAGCCCCTATGGCGTGATAGGCCGCAAGGGCTTGCTCGGTGTGGCCACTCGCGTAAAGTGCATGAGCGGATTCCAACTGAGCCATAACATCTCGCGGTGACAAACGAATCGCCTGCTGCCAGGCAGACATGGCAGGCTCACACTCTCCTTGTAGCCAAGCCAAGTGCCCCAGGTAAAGCCATGCGCGTTGATTGCGTGGATTGACACGCAGGGCCTGCTCAAACGACACAACGGCAGACAAACGCTCCAACTGCCGCACGCATCGGGGAACTACCGACAAGGGAAGAGATTGCTGCTCCTTGAAAAACAAGAGACTGCCCTGATTATTCAGCCCGGTGCTAATCAAGGTGGGCGTGCGCAACAGCCCCAAGAGCAGCATCAGCAGCACAAACGATCTAGCTCCCGACCATCTCGCGCTTGCTGACATCCATCAACCTTCCACCTGCGCCTGGCCGACATGCCACTCCGCCGTCCCCAGCAGCCCTTCGCGCCAACCCACGTCCGGCGCATAGTCCAACAATTGTCTGGCCCGGTCAATCGCCGCCATCGAGTGCTTCACATCGCCGGCGCGCGGCGGAGCGAAGGTGGGCTGAAACGTCTTGCCTGTCAACTCAGCCAGCTCGCGGCAAAGGTCTAATAACGTGTATCGCTCGCCGCAGGCTACATTTATCACTTGCCCAACGGCTTCCTCTCTGTGGCAGGCCAAGAGATTGGCTTGCACGACATTCGCCACGTAAGTAAAGTCACGCGACTGTGTGCCATCACCATAGATGGTCGGCGGCTCGCCGCGCAACAGGGATGCGATGAACCTGGGAATCACCGCCGAATATTGCGAGGCGGGGTCCTGACGTGGACCGAATACGTTGAAATAGCGCAGCGCCACCATCGGCAGACCGTAGACTTGATGAAAGGCGCGGCAATAGTTTTCGCCAGCCAGCTTGGACACGGCATAGGGCGAAAGCGGGTTAGTGGACATGTCTTCGCGCTTGGGCAGCGTGGGATTATTGCCATACACCGAGGAAGACGAAGCATACACTACGCGCTTGACGTTCGCTTCGCGCGCAGCCATCAGCACATTGAGCGTGCCCGTGACATTGACCTCGTTGGTCGTCATCGGGTCGGCTACCGAGCGCGGCACAGAGGGCAACGCTGCTTGGTGCAGCACATAGTCCACCCCCAGCATGGCAGCCTTGACCGTGGCTACGTCGCGGATATCGCCCCCCTTCAATTCAACCCGGTGCGCCACCGACGCGAGATTCTCACGTTTGCCTGTGCTAAAGTCATCCAGTACCCTGACCCGTTCACCACGGCGCACAAGTTCGTCTACGATGTGCGAACCGATAAAGCCGGCCCCGCCGGTCACAAGAAAAGTCGCCATTATAGCTTTACCACCCTTGTCGGTCCCTCGGACCCGGATCTGAGTGCATTGCGTGTATCCACGATCAGCCGCGCACGCTGAGAAATCATCTACCGGTCAAATACTGAAGGATCCGCTATGATCACAACGCAGTCGGCCAACGTTAGCAGTGGTTGCGCCCCATCGCGCCCACGCCGATAACGGCCACCCGGGTCACAACTTGTTCACCTCGGCCACGATCGCTTCCAAGTCAGCCTGGCTCAACTGCGGATGTACCGGCAGCGAGATGACCTCTTTTGCCAACCGCTCGGCCACGGGCAGACTCACGTCGCCCAACATCTGGCGAATATAGTTTTGCTGATGTGCGGGGACCGGGTAGAAAATGCCCGTGCCAATGCCG
>CAYGWJ010000293.1:0-9935 GCA_964353405.1 uncultured Anaerolineae bacterium | reverse complement strand
GCGCGTGCTCAACCATCGCAGACGGTTCAGGCTCCACACGCGTTCGGCCCAACAGTCTGACGCGCAACTCAAGCAACTCGTGAAGCGCTGGAAGGCGCTCCCGGCTGCCAGTGGCCCATAGTGAGTTTTGCGCCATTGCCTATATTGAGGTCACTGGACTGTTAGTATGACTCAGGCAGGCGGCGGCACCACGCCGACGGTCAACAAGATGTTAGCGTAAATCCGCTGTTCGCCTGTGGCAACCACCAGCGCCGTATCGGGGTCGCGCGCGGCATCATAAAACTCAAAACGCCCCATCTTTTGCAGTTTGATGTCTTTGGGCAAAAGCTTGCGGAAATCTCTAAAGATGGAGGGCTCCTCGCCTGTCTCGGGCACCATCACCTGCGCCGCCTCAATCGGAATCGCGCCGACGAGCACGCGCAGGACATCGGTCACAGTGACCAGCCCCGGCGCAAGGTTGAGGTATACGCGTTGCGCGTTCGGATGAGCGCGCGTGGCGAACGGATAATTTCCATCCGCGATCAACACCTTGGAGCCATGGCCGGCTCCGCCCAACGCGGCCAGGATTTCAGGATGGAGTAGTTGATATTTGAGCATTTTCCCCTCCGATCTTTGGGATTTTGCACTTCCCAGCCAGCCTGGAGATATGAGACTGGGTAACTTGCAGAGACAGGTTCGTGCTGGCACGCAGCCAGTATATCACGAGTTTTTGGCCTTGACAATCTTGGGAAAACGATTACAATGTTCGCGTAAACGTTTTCCCTCCTTTGTATTGGGTTGTTCTTACCACTTTGTGTTCGGCTTTGTTTCTTGGGGTAGCAGTTTTCCCCTTTGCGTTTGTCTAGTTGGCTCGTGTAGGCTTGCAGGTGGAGTAGGACAAGTTGCCAACTTGTCCTACGGCGATTTCACCTTTGAGCCGACATGAGCGGTCCAGTTTTCTCCAAAGCTGTTGCCGGTCACACGGGAGAGGCATGAGAGCTTCGACGGCCAAAGATGTTGCCCAGCGAGCCGGTGTTTCGATTGCGACAGTCTCTCGGGTCGTCAATAACCACGAGAGCGTGAGCCCAGAGATTCGCGCCAAGGTCCTGCAAGCGATCAAGGTGCTTGGATATCAGCCGAGCCGGGCCGCCCAACTCTTGCGCGCCAAGCGCGGTCATGTTCTCGGCCTCATCATCTCGGATATTCAAAACCCGTTCTTTACTGCTGTCGCGCGCGGCATCGAGGATGTCGCTTACCAGCACGGTTACTCGCTGATCCTCTGCAACACCGACGAAGATTCGGACAAGGAGCGACTCTACCTTGATGTGATGCGTGCGGAAGCTGTTGCCGGAGTGATCCTGGCCACGACGGTCGAAGACAATCCGAGTGTAGGTCAACTGGTCGAGAATGGTATTCCGGTTGTCGCGATTGATCGGCATTTGAACGATCCTAACATTGATTCGGTCATGGTGGACAGCATCCGGGGGACCCTTGAGGCGATGTCGCATCTGGTTGATCTGGGGCATCGGCGTATTGGGCTCATTTGTGGACCGGTGACGATTACGACGATGCGCGAGCGGCGTGATGGGTACTTGCTGGCGCATCGGCAACATGGTTTGTCCTTGTCGCCCGAGCTGATGCGGTTTGGCAGTCTCAAGCAAGCGGGTGGCTATGCTTGCGCCCAGGAATTGTTGCAGCTCCCGGCGCCGCCGACGGCGCTCTTTGCGGCCAACAATTTGATGGCGCTCGGAGCGCTCCATGCCATTCACGAACACGGACTAGGCGTTCCCCAGGATGTCTCCATCATCTCTTTCAGCGATATGCCCTGGGCGTCGCTGTTGCAGCCGCCGTTGACCGTCATTGCCCAACCGGATTACGAACTGGGTCAAAAAGCGGCTGAGCTTTTGCTGGAACGGCTTGACAAGCCGGACAAGCCTGTTTCGAGTCTGCAACTGGGTCTTCAGATGATTGTTCGCGCTTCTACCGGGCCGCCAGCGCAACGCACCGGCTGAAAGTTGGCTGGATTTCTATCTGATTTCGTGATAAACTCTCGTGTGTCTAAAGCTTCTTCAAGATCGTTTTACACATTGTATCCTTGTTCTGCAAACAGACGACCTCTTTTCGCTGCACAGAGGGTAATCCATGAGTGATATCCTGGTCCAGATGGAAGGAATAGAAAAGACCTTTCCTGGCGTGCATGCGCTCAGCCAGTGCCGCTTTGATCTGCGCCCCGGCGAAGTGCATGCCCTGGTCGGCGAAAACGGCGCGGGCAAGTCCACGTTGATGAAAGTGTTCGCCGGCGTATACACCAAAGACGCAGGCCGCATCATTTACGCGGGCAAAGAAGTCGAAATTCCCAATCCACGCGCGGCGCAACAGCTGGGCATCAGCATGATCCACCAGGAACTCAACCTGATGCCGCACCTCACAGTGGCGCAGAATATCTTTATCGGTCGCGAGCCGCGCCGGGGTATCCGGTTCCTCCTGGATGAAAAGGCGATCAACGACAAGACGCAGCTGTTGTTAGATATGCTGCACCTGAAACTGGACCCCCGCACCAAGGTGGCCGATCTGACGGTCGCCAAGCAGCAGATGGTCGAAATTGCCAAGGCGCTGTCCTTCGATTCCAAAGTGCTGATTATGGATGAGCCGACGGCGGCGTTGACCGAGGCGGAGATTGAAGAACTCTTTCGCATTATCCGCCACTTTCGTGACAAGGGCGTCGGCATCGTCTATATCACCCATCGTCTGGAAGAGCTCAAGCAGATTTCTGACCGTGTCACCGTCATGCGCGATGGCCGTTATGTAGATACGGTTCGCACGCAGGACGCCAAGATTGACCAGATCATTAGCATGATGGTGGGGCGAACGATTTACGAGACCTCGCCAGAGGTCCCGGAAAATCCCAGCCAGGAGGTCGTGCTGGAAGTAAAAGACCTCAACCGGGGCAGCGTGATCAAGGATGTCAGTTTTAACCTGAAAAGAGGCGAAATTCTTGGCTTTGCCGGATTGATGGGAGCCGGGCGCACAGAGGTGGCGCGTGCTATTTTCGGCGCAGACCCGGTTGACTCGGGTGAGATCTATGTGCTGGGCAAAAAGGCTCATATCAAGAGTCCTAGCGATGCCGTCAAGCACAGTATTGCCTATCTGTCCGAGGATCGCAAGCGTTACGGTGTGACGCTGGGCATGGATGTGGAAAACAATATCGTGCTCGCCGCGTTTGGCAAGTTCCTGGATTTTCTCGGTTGGGTGAATCAGACCAAGACACACACGACGGCGGAGCATTTCGTCCAGGCGCTCTCCATCAAGACGCCAGGCTTGCAGCAAAAGGTCAAGAATCTTTCGGGCGGCAACCAGCAAAAGATTGTCGTCGGCAAGTGGCTGACCGCCGATACCAATATCCTGATCTTTGATGAGCCGACGCGCGGCATTGACGTGGGCGCCAAGAGCGAGATTTACAGGCTCCTTAACGATTTGGCGCAACAGGGCAAGTCCATCATCATGATTTCCTCAGAATTGCCCGAAATCCTGCGTATGAGCCACCGCGTCATCGTCATGTGTGAAGGCCGAGTCACAGGCGAGCTGAATAGCGCCGAGGCAACGCAAGAAAAGATCATGAAGTATGCCACCCAACGTGGCGTCGTGATGCGTGCAAACGAGTCCACTCCAACTCCTGAATTCGGGAATGCCTAAACATGGAAACTAAAATAGCTTCAAAAAGCTCGCTGTTCCGCTCGGATGCCATGCAGAGGGTGCTGGCGTTCGGTGGTCTGATTGCCTTGTTCGTCGTGTTCTCGCTTGCGTCCAAGTATTTTCTGACGGGCGAAAACATCGGCGGCATCTTTCTAGCGACCGCCGTTAACGGCGTGCTGGCTTTGGGCGTCACGTTTGTTATTATCAACGGGGGCATTGACTTGTCGGTTGGCACCGTCATGACGTTTTCGGCGGTCATGACGGCTGTGTTCATCACCTTGTGGAAGCTGCCTGTTCCCCTGGGCGTGCTGGCCGGGTTGGCGGCCGGCGCGCTGTGCGGGTTGGTCAACGGTTTAATGGTATCCAAGATGAAGGTTCCACCCTTTGTGGCCACGCTGGGCATGTTGTATGCTACCAAGGGACTTTCACTCGTTATCTCAAGTTTGAGGCCCATCTATTTCAACGATACGCCCATATTCAACCAGACTGCGATGGGGTCTGTTCTGGGCTCACTCATTCCAGTTTTGGATCCCATAAAAAACCTGGTGTTGATATTATTCGGCGCGGCCATCATTGCAGGGCTTGTCCTGTCCAAGACGGTCTTGGGCCGATATACTTTTGCGATAGGCAGCAACGAAGAAGCGACCCGCCTCTCCGGCGTCAATGTTGATAGATGGAAGACGGCTGTCTATACTCTCTGCGGTCTTTTTGCCGGCTTGGCGGGCGTCATGATGGCAGCCCGTCTCAACTCTGCACAGCCCGCTCTGGGTTCAGGTTATGAATTGGATGCTATCGCAGCGTCCGTGATCGGTGGCACTTCCCTGAGCGGCGGCGAGGGCACCATCCTGGGCACCATCATCGGCGCGTTCGTCATCAGCACGCTGGCGAACGGTCTGCGCATCCTGTCAGTCCCGCAAGAGTGGCAGACCGTGGTCACAGGCACTATTCTTGTACTGGCTGTATACATGGATCGCCGTCGCCGGAGGTAGCCTATAAGAGAATAAAAACAATCTTGCCGTAATATCATTGGGTCAATTGCTCCAACAGGAGCTAACAACAAAATAAGAGAGGAGAATTGCAATGAGTATCAAGAAACTGTTCCCCGTCGCCGTAAGCCTGCTGCTGGCAGCAACGATGGTAGTCGCCTGCGCGGCTCCCGCTGCCGCCCCGACTGCGGCTCCTGCCCAGAAACCGGCTGATACTGCGGTTCCTGCCAAACCGGCTGCAAAACCCTACATCCCGGTCATTTCCAAGGGCTTTCAGCACCAGTTCTGGCAGGCGGTCAAGGCCGGCTCTCTGAAGGCTGCCGCAGACCTTAACGTAGACATTACGTTCGAAGGCCCGGAGACCGAGGCGATGGTTGACAAGCAGATGGAAATGCTCCAGACTGCTATTGACAAGAAACCGGCGGCCATCTGCTTTGCCGCAGTGGACAGCAAAGCGGCCATTCCGCTGCTCCAGAAGGCCAAGGCTGCCAATATTCCGGTGATCGGCTTTGACTCGGGCGTAGACAGCGATATTCCAGTGACAACCGCTGCGACCGACAACATTGGGGCGGCTGCCAAGGCTGCCGACAAAATGGCTGAACTGATCGGCGCCGATGGGGGCGAAGTGGCCGTCATCGCGCATGACCAGACCAGCCGCACCGGCATTGACCGCGTCAAGGGTTTCACCGACCAGATCAAGGCAAAATACCCCAAGATCACGATTGTTGATACCCAGTATGGCGGCGGCGACCAACTAAAGTCCACCGACATTGCCAAGGCGGTTATCCAAGGCCATCCGAACCTCAAGGGTTACTTTGGCGCGAACGAAGGCTCGATCATCGGTGTGCTGAACGCCGTGAAAGAGCTGAAGAAGGAAGGCAAGCTGGTTGTGATCGGCTACGATTCCGGCCAGCAGCAGATGGATGCGATCCGTAGCGGAGCCGAGTCCGGCGCGATCACCCAGGACCCGATCGGCATCGGCTACAAGTGCGTTGAGGCCGCTGTCAAAGCTATGAAGGGCGAAACGCTGCCCAAGACGATTGACACCGGGTTCCATTGGTATGACAAGACCAACATTGACGCGGCTGACATTGCGCCTCTGCTGTACAAGTAACGAATAGCGTCCCATCTGAAGACAAGAGAAGAGGCTGTCCAAAAGAAAAAGGGCAGCCTCTTTTTGAATGCGACTGCAACGGTGTAAAAGAATTTGTGGAGGCGTTGAATGGATACTATCTATCTTGTTGCGAGTGGTGACTTGCGTCTTGCCGCGAACCAGAACTGCGAAGCGGCGCAAGCCGGGATGGAAAAACAGCTTGTCGCGGCCATCAAGCGGGCCGGGGGCAAGGTCAAGCGCGCTCATCCTTACGATCCTGTGAAGAAGCACGGCTTTATTGACAGCCAAAAGATGGGGTTAAAAGTCTTTAGCAAGATTCCGCAAGATGCTCCCGTGATCGTGGCCGAAGCGGTCTGGCAGTACAGCCATCACGTTTTGCCGGGGCTGCTAGAGCATCAGGGTCCGATTCTGACCGTTGCGAATTGGAGTGGCACGTGGCCGGGCCTTGTGGGGATGCTCAACCTCAATGGCTGCCTCACCAAAGCCAACAAGAAATACAGCACGCTGTGGAGCGAGGACTTTACCGACGAGTTTTTTGTCAAAGGGCTGCGTGCCTGGCTGAGCAAGGGAAGCGTCAAGCACGACACCTCGCACGTCAAGCTTTACGATCCGGAAGCGGCTCTGGCTGGCCCCACCAAGACCGGCGTCAAATTCGCGCAGGATTTCATGAAAAAGCACGCCATCATGGGGATCTTTGATGAAGGCTGCATGGGGATGTACAATGCCATCATCCCTGACGAGCTGCTCTTCCCGCTGGGGCTTTACAAAGAGCGCCTGAGCCAGTCTGCCTTGTATGCCAAGATGCGAACGGTGTCCGATGTCGAAGCGCAGGCCGTGTACGATTGGCTACTGGCGCGTGGAATGAAGTTCAATTATGGCATGGATGAAGCGACCGACTTGACCGAGGCGCAAGTCCTATCGCAGTGCAAGATGTACGTTGCCGCCGTGCGCATTGCCGACGAGTTCGGCTGCGCCACCATCGGCATCCAATATCAGCAAGGCCTCAAAGACCTCACACCAGCCTCTGACCTGGCGGAAGGTCTGCTCAATAACGTCGAGCGCCCGCCGGTTCTCGAAGAGGGCACAGGCCGCGAGCTATTTGCGGGCGAGGCGCTGCCGCATTTCAACGAAGTGGACGAATGCGCCGGTCTGGACGCGCTCATCACGAACGGGCTGTGGACTCGCCTCGGCTTTTCTCCGGAAACGACTCTGCACGATGTCCGCTGGGGACGCTGGTTCAAAGGCGAAGGTCTGGACGATTTTGTGTGGGTGCTGGAAATCTCGGGCAGCGTGCCCCCGGCCCATCTCGTCGGCGGCCTGGCGGGCGCATCGTCCGAGCGCCAGCCCGCGATGTATTTCCCGCTCGGCGGCGGTTCGATCAAGGGTGTGAGCAAGCCGGGCTGGGTCGTGTGGAGCCGCGTGTTTGTCGAAAAAGGTAAACTCAACTGCGACCTCGGTCTGGGCGAGGCGGTAGAGCTTCCGCAAGAAGAGACTGAGGCACGCTGGCGGTTGACGACCTCCGAATGGCCGATGATGCACCTGGTGATGAAGGGCGTCACGCGCGACCAGTTCATGGCTCGCCACAAGGCCAATCACATTCAGGTCGTCTATGCACCGGACCAAGCCGGCGCACGCAAAGCGCTGTATGCCAAAGCCGCTGCCATGAACGCCATGACCATCAACGTGTCGCTCTGTGGCGAAATCTGAATTGCGCTTGCGACTGGTCCAAGTGGCAGGCATCGCCTGCCTCTTGGCGAACTATGTGCGCTGAGCTTGCTGCGGGGGCTTGTCTTGACTCCCTACCCATTTCCGCCGCTGCAAATTGATCCGCGCGACCTGCCGGCGCCGCTCATGAACTCTGAGCCAGGTTCCTTTGCTCGTCACACGATGCAGGTGCGTGTCCCCGCCATCGTTCGAGAGACGAGCGCTCTCAACTCGTTCACGCCGGACATTCACGCTGCGCTCAAAGTGTTGGCCCGCGAAATTAAAAGTGGCCCGGTTCGGCTGCTGGAACAAGACACGCCCGATCGAGCCTTCTGGCAGTTGGCCTGGGGCGAATACGCGGGTCAGCCCTGGCTCGTAGCGCCGTGGTATCTGTCCGAGTCGTATGCTTACCGCCGCATCTTGGAAGCCACTCGATACTTTCAGCCAGGGCCAACGCACGGCTTTGATCCGTTCCGCGTCAAAAAGCTCACCGAGTTGGAGCCTGAGGTTGCGCCGCGCCTGGTGGACATCACCTTGCGCGATCTGCCGGCCGATGTGCGTGAGCGTTTCGAGGTCTTGCTGTATGCCAGCTTGTGGGGCAACCGCATTGACTTGAGCTACGCGGTATCGGCTCAAATCGGGCGAGCGGCGCGGCTGGAAGATGAGCGCGCCAACTTGCTTGTGGACGACGCCGGGCGCGTATGGGATTTCCTGCGCGCACGACCTCGGCGCCGCGTGGCGATCATTGCCGACAACTCTGGCACAGAGCTGCTCATGGATTTGGCGCTGGCCGATTTCCTGCTAACGAGCGATTTGGCCGCGCAGGTTGATTTTCATCTCAAGCCGCAACCCTTCTTTGTCTCCGATGCCATGCCACAAGATGTGGAGGCCGGGTTGGAGGCTCTGTCGCTCGGCGGCGACGAGGCGTGCGCATTGGCTGAGCGTGTTCGCGCTCACATCGCGGATGGACATTTGCATCTTTCCACGCACTGGTTCTATGCGACGAGCCTGTTCTATTTCCAGTTGCCCGACGACCTGCGCGCCGAATTGGCGGCACTGGATTTTGTGTTCGTCAAAGGCGATGCCAATTACCGGCGGCTGCTCGGCGACGCGCACTGGCCGCCGACCGCCTCGTTCGAGCGCGTCACCGCTTACTTCCCGTCCCCATTTGTTGCGCTTCGCACACTCAAGTCCGAAGTCATCATCGGCTTGCCTCAGGGCCAGGCCGAGCAAGTGCGGGCCCAAGACCCGCAGTGGCGGGTGAACGGCAAACGCGGTGTGGCGCAGGCGCGTTTCTAAAGATGGAGATCTGATGGAGACGACCTATTCAGGAGGCAGACCGTGATCACCTGCGAGACTTTGGAGAAACTTGCCAAGTTCGATACGCCGACCATCTGTAATTTGATTGAGCTGTTCGATGTGCGCCCGCGCGACGTGGGGTTCATGGACGACCGCATCAAAGCGTGCTTTCCAGAAATGCCGCCCATGGTCGGCTTTGCGGCGACGGCGACGTTCCGCGCCTCGATGCCGCCACGTCAAGGCGATGGCTACTCGAGCCTCGAAGCGCAGGTCGAACACTTTAGTGAGCTCTCCGGCCCGGCGATTGTCGTCTTTCAAGATTTGGACAGTCCTACTGTCGCGGCGACGTTTGGCGAGGTCATGTGCACCCTCTACAAGACCTTTGGCGCGCAGGGCCTGATCACGAGCGGCGCAGGGCGCGACCTCGATCAGGTGCGCCGGCTTGGCTTTCCTGTTTTCACCAGCGGCACGATTTGCTCGCATGGCTATGTCCACATTCCGCAGACTCTGGTGCCCGTTCACGTCGGCGGTATTGCCATCTATCCGAACGACTTGTTGCACGCCGATTGCAATGGCGTGACGACGATTCCAGTCGAGATCGCCGCTGAAGTGGCGGACATTGGCGACGAGTTTATTGCGGCAGAAGCGGTGATACTCGACGCACTGCGCGAGTCCGGCCCGTCGCTCGATGTGTTGCGCGCGGCCAGGGCCGAATCGCAACAGCGCATCCAGCAACTCCGCCATCGAGTCTCTCGCGCTCATTAATCGCGCATTCCGGGCGACAAAAAGACCGCCGACCGCTGATGACGATACAGCGGTCGGCGGTCCGTCGTCGGCGATCATTCATACCGTTTGTGTCAACATTCCCACTTCGGGGATGCCGCACGCCCAAATTTCCACGGGCGTGCCCGGATAACGCGCCTCCAGCGCGGCGGCCAGGTCGTGCGCGGCTCCGATGCTGCGCGCGACGACGATGGCAAACCCGCCGCCGCCCGCCCCGGCCAGTTTGGCTCCGTTCATGTGCGGGCGCATCACCTCGAACAGCCCGTCAATGAATGAGTTGGTGCAGCCGGGGTCCATGCGCTTGTTCAGCGCCCAGTGCTCGCTGAGCAGCTCGCCAAAGCCGCTCACGTTTCCGGCTTGTAGCGCGTCGCGCATCG
>CAYGWJ010000292.1:0-32499 GCA_964353405.1 uncultured Anaerolineae bacterium | reverse complement strand
CAGATTGCGGCTCAACTCGGCGTGCCGACCAAGGCCGGCATCCGGCTGGACGGCACAGCGGAGGGGACCGGCGCGCGAGCGGCCGGCCTGCAAAAGGATGATGTCATCGTCAAGCTCGGCGGAAAGACAGCGGTTGATTTCGCCACCCTGAACAACGCGCTGCAAGGACGTCAGGCAGGCGATAAGGTCAAGGTTGTTTTCTATCGCGGCGGCGAAAAAAAGACCGTGACGATGGAGCTGGGCGCGCACGTTCTGCCCGAACTGCCCGTTACGGCAGCCGAGTTGGCCGGGCTTGTCCGCAAGAATTACGCCGAGATCAATGCTGATGTGGACAAGCTGTTCAAAGGTCTGTCGGAAGCAGAAGCCGGGCATCACCCCGCCCCGGAGGCCTGGAGCATCAAAGAACTCGCCGCTCATTTCATCGCGTGCGAGCGCGATTTCCAATCGTGGGTCGCGGACATGCTCAACGACAACGTCGCGGGCGACAGCCTCGAGTTTCGTCCCAACGTCACGGAACGCCTGCGCGCGATGGTGGAGAGATTCGGAACACTGGACGCGCTGACGCAAGAGTTGAAGCACAGCCAGGCCGAGACGGCGGCCTTGTTGGCATCGCTGCCGGACGCATTCGTCGCGCGCAAACATCTCTACCGGCGAGTGGCCGGGTGGATGCTGCTCTACGTCCCCATTCACTATCGCGAGGAACATTGGGGCCAGATGGAGGCGACCCTCCAATCAGCCAAAAACAACCAGTCCTCTTTGCCGCGCGATAAGGCTGACCTTTTGGAGCGAATCCAGCGTGATTGGGACGCACTGAATCAGACCGTCGCCACATTGACCGACGAGCAGTTGAACGCGCCTGGCCCAGAGGTCTGGTCAATCAAAGATCACCTGGCGCACATCGCGGCGTGGGAGCAGTTCATGCTGTCGTGCTATTTGCAAGGGCGACCTGCACATGAGGCAATGCAGGTGGACGACGCGACCTGGAAAACGCTGGACGAAAATGGTGTCAATGCGATCTTGTACGAGCGCAGCCACGGTCGTCCGTTGTCGGAAGTGTTGGCCGAGCGGGACCACTCGCACGCGCAGGTGGTGGCGGCTCTGGACCAGGTGCCGTTTGCCGACCTGATGAAGCCACTCCGCGCTGATGATCCTCAGGCGCGCCCTGTGATGGGATGGGTTATCGGCAATACTTGTGAACATTATCGGGAACATTGCGGTTACATTGAGGCGTTGCTCAAACAGCGTGGATAAAGTTGTATTGGGACTTGGAGTCGCAGCTCAAGTTATCCACGAAGAACACGAAGAAACACCAAGTTTTCCTCTTCGTGTGCCTTCGTGCCCTTCGTGGAGAAAAAGGAAATTCCTATTAACTCAAGTTGAGGGTAGTGAACAGACAGGAAAGGAGAGATTCAGATGATGTCGGGATTGCTCAAAGAGTTGCAAGTGGTATCGTACCCAGTGGTCAACTGGCAGCAAGCTAAAAAGTTTTACGGCGAAACACTGGGACTGCCGGTCGCCGCTTTCATGGGGGATGAAATCGGCTGGATGGAGTTTGGTGAAAAGGACGGGACGCATCTGGCGATCAGCCTGTGGCGCGATCCTACGCCGCCTAAACGCGAGGGCGGCGCGACGGTCGTGTTTTCCGTTGACGACGCCTACAAGACCATCGCGGAATTGCGCAAGCGGGGGGTCAAGTGCGAGGACGTAGAGGCGATTCCTGAAATGGTCACCTATGCAAACTTTTTCGATCCAGAAGGCAACCGGCTTCAAATCGCCGGGCCGCCGCCAAAAGCATGAGTGGGTGTTTCCGTAGATACGCAGAGAGCGCAAAGGATTTCTTGATGCACCTTTGCGCTCTCTGCATTTTGATCATCCGTAAGGGCAATGTGACCAGGCCCCACTCGTCTGCTATGATGATCTGTCGGCCTGTCCCATCCCCGCCTCCAGCGCCATCAGCATCAGCTTGGCGCGGTCGGTGGCCTGCACCTTGAGCAACACGTTGTCGGGCACAAAGGGCCGCTGGCCCGATTTGGGTGGGAAAAAGTCTCGGTCGAAAGCGGGAAAGAGAAAGTGGATCAAAGTCTACCACGGCCAGACAAGTCGCTGCCAGTCTCCGGCGCTCGCCGCCGGGTACCCTCCGAAGGTATACCAGATTTCACCACTGCTCGGACAGGCCACGTTCGCGTAAACCGTGGCGAACTCGGCGCCACGCCTTTCAATCGCGTCATCCGCCAGGATGCGAATCAAATCCGCAGGGAGGCGTGGCGTGGCCTGCGGAGTGTATAACGTCTGAACCAGGTGCTCCATACGCCTGAACCGGCTCAATGTGCTGGAGCCTTGTTCCTCGGCGGGTAGCGCCGGGTCAGGGCACACGCAATAGTGATTCGTCCCGACGATCCAACCGTCGGACGGTTCGCGCCTAGAGTGATTCGCGCAGGTGCATTCAAACAGAACGAATTCTTCGGTCTTGCCGTCAACGGCAAACAGCAACATGCCTCCGTCTCGATGGATTTCGCCCAGCAGCGCTTCGACGTCGCGGATGGTGCGGCAAAGCTCCAGCGCCTCGGTCAGGAAAACATAGCCGGGCAGATGTGGTTTTCCTGGCGCGGGTTTGTCCCAGACCGGCAGGTAATTATAGTGCAGCCACAATCTGTCTTGATTGATACCGGTCGGGGTGAATACATCTCCTTCCAGGCTAAAACTGATGGTCGGAATCCGTCCGTCCACTTCCCGTATCGTCACATAGCCCCACATGTCGGGCACGAACGTATCATTGTTGCGCGCAACCCAGGCGCGGTTTCCAATCAGGCAGACTGCGCCGCTGCATTGATTCAACTCACATTCCTCAATATACGCCCATTCGGCCAGGCGTTGCAGAGGCAAATTGGCGCCTTCCGCCATGCCTTCGTATTCATCCTGGATGCGTTGGGGGAGACGACGCAACCAAGGGAGTGCTCCCTGGCGCAGTTTATTCATGTCGGTCGCAGCTTGCCGGCGGGCAAGGTAGCGGCTGATGTTGTGTTCCAGTTTCACGCCGAGCGCACGCCCGGCGGCCAATCCGATTTCTTTTGGACTGCCTTTGAAACGATAGATACGATTGAGATAGTCGTTCATTTACTCCAGCCCTGCTTCGCGCGCGCGGATAATCGCCTGCGCCCGGTCAGCCACCTGCAGCTTGCTGAAAATAGTTGATGTCCATCAGCACAACGTCCACCAATCTGTCACATTAAACAAACAGGCCCCGGATTGAATCAGCCGCGGCCTGCGGTTTCAAATTCAGAGTTCTTATGCCGCCTTCAAGCGCTCCACGAAAGCAGTATGTCCCGGCGAGGCCAGCCCCTTGTGCAGCACGGCCAGCATTGCCGCCAAATCGGCTGACCAGATGGCCGAAGGTTGCAGCGCAAGCCCGGGAAACACCTCGCTTTGCAGCACACCGTTCTCATCCGGCTTGAGCGTGTCATAGACGCCTTCGCGCAAGACGAACCAGTCTACGCGCTGCTCGTACATCTGCACCGCGAGATACTCTGGAATGCCGCTGCGCGCATAGACGCGGCGCTTGTCGTGCAAGTCATAAGCGGTGCTGCTGGCAGCGATTTCGACCACGAGTTCAGGCGGGCCTTCCAGGTAATCGTCCTCAGTCACTCGTGAGCGCCCGCCCAGCCTGGCATCCAAACGCGCCACAATATCTGGCTGTACTTCATTTTCCAAATCCAGCCGCACGGTCACATTATCGCCGATCAGGACACCGGGAGTAGCAGCGCGATACACGCCCAGCCACGTCATTACATCACTATGAGGTCGCCCGTGCTGTTCAAATCGAATTGGGGATGGCATGTAGACTGCTCCTTCAATCAACTCGGCTTTTTTGATCTCAGGGTGAGCCTGGTAACGCCGCTCAAACTCAGCACGGGAGAGGCGGTCGCCGTTTTCAAGCGGCGGCAAGTCGAACTGCACGGGTGGGCGCAGAGCCGGTCGTTTAGGCAGACTGGTTGTTGAGAGAGTTTGCAAACTCATCTTGACACCTCACTTGCACAACCTGCGAATATTATACTCTCCGCATGGACACGGGTCAAGAGTCATCCCCTGGTGATTACCCACATCTTATCGGACTCCCGAACTTGTTCGGGCCACTGCCTCAACAAGTTGAGGACTCCACGTAGTTGTGGGTAGTCACCAGTCATCCCGTCAGTCCCGCCACAAGCAAGTCTAGCGCGGTCACATCTTCCACCTGGCCGGTCTTGATTTGCACATCCATCTCCAGCAGGCGATGATAAACCAGCTCAATCTGCTGCATCGAAAATGTCTGCGCCTGCTTGCCCGTTTTCTCCGCCACGAAAGGATGCAGCGAGAGCCGTTCGGCGATGGCCGCGCTGTTCAGGCCGCGCTCAGCCAGTTCTTTGACCTGGATCATCAACCTGAACTGGCGGACGATCATGCCAAAGAGTTCCAACGGCGATTTGCCCCGGTCAATCAGCCGGTGCAGCTCGACGATAGCCTTTTGGCCTTTGCCTTCGGCTAGCGCGTCAATCATGCCGAACAGATCGCCCTGTTGAGCTTCGGACACGAGCAGCTGAACATCGGCGGGCGTCACTGCGCGCGACCAGTTGGCGTACGTCAAGAGTTTTTGGATTTCTTGATCGAGCAAGCGCAGCTTGTTGCCCTGCTCCGGCGTACGGTCGCGGTCCGAGGGGCGCGGGTCATAGCCGACTGCGGTGACGAGCGCGTTGGCCGCCTGCGATGTCAACTCGCCGCCGTGCAGTCTGGCGCGCTTTTGAATCCAATTTGCCATGTCGCCTTTGGCAGGCAAGGGTAAATGCCGGACCGTGCGCTTGTCCGTTTCTAAAGCCAGCTTGAGGACAGAGTTGGCCGCGGGCAGCGAGCGCGGCTCGACAAAAACCAGCCGCGTCGAGTCCGGCACTTGCGGCAAGTATTCGAGCAAGGCTTTGAGGAATTCCCTGGCTGCACCTGAAGGCTCGCCGTCATCATCGCCTTTGCGGCGCGGCGAGGCCAGCCGCGTGAGCAAGCCTTCGACGATGACAAGACGCTTGTCCGCAAGAAAGGGTATCGCGTCCGCGGCGTGGCGCACCTCGGCCAGCGTCACCTTGCGGCCATCGAGGAGGGTGATGTTGAGGTCGCGTGTAGTCTCGTCGCCGACCTTTTGCCTGAACTCGGCCACGCGGTCGCTGCGCCCCAATTCATCTTCGCCGTGAAGGATATAGAACATGGTCAAAGCTAAACCTGATAGGTCTTGCGCCAAGCGACCTGTCAGGTCTCTAGCTGCGAGTGTCCACGCGGTGAACGGGCAGGCCCGAGTTGTTGACGCGCCACACGCCGAGGATTTCCAGCGTGCCCATGTCCGCGCTGGTGGTGACGCGCTCCTGCAGCAGCGGGCCGAGGGGTTGAGCCAGCAACAAGGCCACCGTGGCAGCGGCGACCGCCGCGGGCAATGATTCCCAACGGTCGCGGTCGCGCCTATGCCCCACGTTCACGGCCATAAAAGCCGCCGCGCCAGCCAACGACCCCGAGACGACCAGATTCGTCCCGCAGCCGGGGTGAATCGTCAGATGGCTTTCGCCCGCGCGCAGACGCGCCAGCGCTTCAGCGACGGCCGACTGGACCTGCTCGGCGGTCAGGTTGCCATAGATGTAAAAGCAGTTCGGCGTGGAGCGCCCCATGATGCCGATGCCGGGGTGACGCTCACTCAGGATGTGAACCGTCGCGTGCTCCATGCCATGGTTGCGCCGGGTGCGCGCAACCAGAGGCCAATCTAGTATGCTCATTCGTTTTTCTTCTCCATTCTATTCGGCGCAAGCGGGCGCGCGACGATGATGAGCCGATGTGTGTTGTTGGTATACGGCCAGCACGTCACGAGCGTCAACCGTTCATCGTTCGTGGTCTGAATCCACTGGGCGTTGGCGATGCGGACCTCCATCGGTTGATCGCGGTCGGGCAAGATGTGTTTCTCGGTGACGCTATAGCGGTACACATTGCCCCTCGCAGATAGCTCTACCACATCGCCTGGCTTGAGGTCCACCAGCCGCCTGAAAACCTCGCCCTGGATGTTGTGATGCCCGTCCAATACGGTGTTGCCCTTTTGCCCGGCCGGGGCCGAAGTCTTGAGCCAGCCGGCTGCCCGCCGTGCTGGCACATCCCACACGCTCGTGCCATGCTCAAGGTGCCAACCCACCACTTCCACAGGCGCGTCGAGTTGGATCGCCGCAATGACAAGCCGATCTGGCGGGTCGCCCGCCGCAACCGGTGCTGGCAAAACAACTGTGGAAAGCGTTTGTGAGTGGGTGATGACCGTGTTGTTATCGGGCAGAACAACCGGCGCCGGCACAGCCGTCACCAAAGGGACAAGCGAGGGCGTAACCGATACAGGCGCTTCCGACGCCGGCAAAGGGGTGGACGTGTCAGTCGGAGCGACCAACGCAACTTCCGTTGGAACCGGTGGCGGCGTGACGACAAACGACAGAGAAACGGAAGGGTCGGACTGCGCCTGAATGGCGTCACGCATAAAGGGATAGGCCAGCGCACAGCCAAAGATGATGAGCGCAAGGCCCGTCCAGATCAACACATTGGCGATCCAGCGAGAAGCGTTCGAGGTCATAGCTCTTCTCGACGCATTATAGCATAAATATAAGAGCACGGATCAAATTTCAAATCTCAAATATCGGATTTTAAACAGCGAGGCGCGTTCGCGACATTGCGCCCGCGCCCCCTTAGATTTGGTATTTGAAATCTAACTGGACTGCGCCGGCTGTGCCACAGGCACTTTAGCGGGTTGTTGCGACGTAGCCTGCAAGAAACCGCTGAACATCAAAATCGCGCCGAGCAACTCGCTCACGTACAGCCAATCGGCCAGGCCCAGCTTGACGAACGTCCCGGCACTGGCGGGCAAAAGCGCGCCGGCAGCGATGAGGACGTTGGCTACCACGCGATGCGCCAGGACGCGCTTGCGCCAAAAGAGAAAGGCGGAATACAGCGCGCCACCCACCAGCAGAACAGTGCCATAGAGGTTGAGCACGATCGTCAGGACGATCATGAGCGGGCTACGCACCAGGATGTCTTTGTACTGCACCGACGCCGGAAGGCTGATGTTATACGCTATCTTGGTCATCGGAGCGAGAAACACCGCAGCTATCGCCGCCATCGAGACGACCGTCAATCCAGTCGCAAAGCCGTTCGCCACGCCGGGCTTGCGCACCAGCAGGCACAGCGTTCCCTGGCCCAGCCACGCGGCAGTGAGCATGGCTCCGCAAATGTACCAGACTCGCAGCACGAACGGGCTCCAGGCCAAGCCGAGGAACGCTTCGGATAAAGTGCCCAGCCCATACAGCGCCAATCCGATACCCCAGAACAGCAAGTGAGTGCCGCCGCGCCGGAAATAGCGCGAGAAAACCGCCACGGCAAAAGCGGCAGTGACCAACGTCGAAGTGAACGGCAACAAGTGCAACATATCTCCTCCCAGAACTGTGCTCACCCTTGCGAAGGCCGTAATCGCGTTGGCTGCGGATATCCCTCAAACCTTCGCAAGGGTGGCTCTCCACTTTCATTTGACCGGGATGACCCCGGCCAGCGCTCCCATCACCAGGACCATCATCACGACCAGGACAACGGCAAGAACCACAAGTAAAGCCGGGATGAGACGGTCGTAAAAAAAAATGAGTGCGGCACGCGAGATGTCGGGCGCAAAGGTTGCTTTTGATCCGATGATGTATTCACAAAGACTCGGCTGTAAAAGCTGCCACCATCGCCAACAGCACGTCGTTGACAAAGCTTGTCGCCAGCCGATGTGTCGTGGCCCAGTCAATGCTGCCTACCGGGTTGAGCGAGGCAGCCATCTGCACAATGCTACTGGTGAGAGAATTGTGAAAGAACAAGACGGCCTGCACGGAATCGGCCAGGCTCAAGCCGTTGGCTCGCGAGACGACGGCATAATGGCGCCCGATATCGCGCGCCTGCTCCAGTGTCTCTGCCCGCTGGTCAGGGTCGCTGATAAAGCGCAAGAGCAGGCCAAGCAACTGGCGGCCCGCCTCGCGATAGCGCTGGCGCATCGGCTCGTCGAACTGAGCCAGCCACGCCGGGGCAACTTGCTCAGAACGCGTCATCTCCATCCGCATCCGGCCCAGCGCGTTTTGCACCAGCAGCTCGGCGCCCGGCTCGCGACGGCGCTGGCTTTCCATCCACACGTCCAGGTCGGCGCGGCTAAAACGCCGGTGACCGCCGGGCGTCCGCCGCGAAGCGATGCGTCCCCGATCGGCCCATGCGCGCAGCGTGGCCGGGTGAATGCCCAACACTTTTGACGCTTGTTGAAGCGAAAGCCATTCGGCCGGAGCCTGATCTGCCATAAATCCTGCGAAATCTCTAGCGGTTTCAAAAGACATGCTAGATTCTAGGAGGATTCAAGAGGCGCGTCAATCCGCCATTTTGCCTATCGGGTCAACGCGATTGTACGGGGGAGTGTCTCAGAGCAAATTGAGCGGGTCAACGTCCACACGGCAAGTGGGCGGCAGAGGGAAATCGCGGAGCGCAGAAGCGGGATCGGCGGCGCGGAGGAGGATGTGCCAGCGGAACTGGTCGCGTGCGCGAGTAAAGAAACACGGCGCCGGGCCGATGACCGCAGCATCCTTCAACTTTTTTCGCGCCAAATGATCGCGCAGTTGTTTGCCGACAGTTTCAGCAGCGCGCTGGACGCGGGCCGCGTTCGCATCTCGAAAGAGCAATCGCGCCAGGCGCGAGTAAGGCGGATAATTTTGCTCGCGCCGGAAAGCCAACTCTTGCGCAGCAAAGGCAGCATAGTCGTGGTGCGCGGCGGCCTGGATGGCGTAATGATCGGGCGAATAGGTCTGAAGGATGACACGCCCACCCAGCAGGCCGCGCCCCGCACGACCCGCCACCTGTGCCAGCAATTGAAAGGTCCGCTCGGCGGCACGGACATCCGGCAGTTGCAACGACGTATCCGCGCTGACCACGCCGACCAGCGTCACCAGCGGCAGGTCGAGCCCCTTGGCGATCATCTGCGTGCCAATGAGCACATCGGCCTGATGATTGGCGAACTCGGCCAGGAGCACTTCAGCATCGGTAAGCGCGGCTGTGTCGCTATCCCACCGCAGCGTGTGCGCCTGTGGGAACATCTCACGCACGGCGGCTTGCACTTTCTGCGTGCCTAATCCAAAATAGCGGATGCGCTTGCTTTTGCATTGTGGACAGGTCGAGGGCGAAGGCTGATGATACGCGCAGCGATGGCAGACAAGTGCGTTAGTTTGATAGTTCGATAGTTCGGTAGTTTGTTGGCTCGCCGGTTCGTGGAAAGTCAGGGGCGCATCGCAACGCGGGCATTTGAGGACGTGACCGCAATCGCGGCACAGGACGAACGTGGCCGAGCCGCGACGATTGAGAAATAGAATCGCTTGCTCACGGCGAGCGAGCACATCGGCCAGCGCGGTCTGCAATGCGCGGCTGAAGATGTGGCGGTTGCCCTCCCGCAACTCTTGCCGCAAGTCCACCACCTGCACGGGCGGCAGGTCAATCGCCCTCGCCGTGCCCGCGGGGTACGCTGCGTCATGCCAGGCCGGCGCGTAGGCAATGTGCGGCAGATCGTAACGAACCTGCTGGTCGCGCAGTCGCCGCTCGTGCCCCAAGATACGCTGCGGCAATTCCAAGCGCGTGAACTCGTTGCGCCGGGCGCGCAGGTAGGTTTCCAGGCTCGGCGTGGCGCTGCCCAGGATGACGGTCGCGCCCGTCAGCCTGCCAAGTTGAATCGCCACATCGCGCGCGTGATACAGTGGCGTTCCGGGCGTCGAGTCCCCACTGTCCTGCTTGTAGCTCGTCTCGTGCTCTTCATCCAGCACGATCAAGCCCAGACGCAGTAACGGCGCAAAGATGGCCGACCGCGCGCCCACGATCACGTCCACCTTGCCCGCCCGCGCCTGTCGCCACACGTCGTACCGCTCGCCTTCGGAAAGCCGGCTGTGAATCACGCTCACACGACCCGGAAAACGCGCGGCAAAGCGCCGGATAGTTTGCGGCGTCAGGCTGATTTCGGGCACGAGCGCGATAACTTGTCTGCCCTGCGCGAGCACTCCTTCGGCAGCGCGAAGGTAGATTTCGGTTTTGCCGCTGCCGGTTACGCCATGGAGTAAATAGACGAGAGAACTCGACAAGGTGACAAGGTGCGGGGGTGACAAGGTGACCGCTTCATCTCTCCCTGTCTCCTTGTCTCCTTGTTCCCTTGTCGTTTCATCACTTGGAACACGCACAAGACCTGGCTCGATCATAGCCCACGCTGCCGCTTGATCGGGTGTGAGCGGCGGGGCCTGAGTGGGCACATAGTCGCGGTCGTCGAGTGGATCGCGCAGCAACTCGCCTTCGGTCAGCTCGACGAGGCCGAGCTGCTCCAGCGTCTTGAGGTCAGCCAGCGTGCAGCCGGTCTCGGCATAGACCCGGCTCACCCACACCGGCTCACTTTGTGAGCGCACATAATCGAGCGCGGCGGAACGCCGGGCGACGACAGCTTCCAACTTGCCCAGCGGTTGAGCAGGCAACGCGCCCGTGGCACGGACAAATTGTACCCGGCGCGGTCGGACGCTGGGCGGAGGAAGCGTTTGCGTCGCCGTGACGATGCCGCGCCGGACGAGCACGCCCAGCGCGCCGCGCCACGGCTTGCGGCCCAAGGCATGTTGAAGCTGCCCGCGCGTCAGCTGGCCGCGCTGGCGCAGAAGCGCAATGATATCCGCCTGCAAGTCGTTCACGCGCGGCAGCGGCGCATCGTCCACAGGCGCAAGCGAATACAGGGTATCCGAATGAACCGTGATGCCGGGCGGCAGAAACAGGCGCAGGCACTCGGCCAGCGACGCGAGGTATTCATGCGCCATCCAACGCGCCAACTCGATGCGCGGCGCATCCACCACGGGCAGGGGGTCAAGCAATGATTCGATAGGCTTGACGTCGCACAGGCTCGAGGTCTGGCTGAGTGCGGCGACGATGCCGGAGAGTTTGCGCGCGGCAAAGGGGACGGTTACCAAGCTGCCCGGCGCGACACGGTCTTGCAGCGCATCAGGAATGACATACGTATACGTCGGCGGAGCGCCCGGCGCGCGCGTGACAGGAGTTAGGACGGCAACATCGGCATATAACATGGTTGACCGCAGTTGCCGCGTAAAACGTGAAACATGGTGCGTGACTCGCGTTTCACGTTTCACGCATCACATTTTACGGCAGTCCAATCGCGGCTTTCACTTCCGCCAGCACCGGCCCGGCGATGGCTTGCGCGCGGCGAGCGCCCTCGGCCAGCACATCCCAGACCAGATTCGGCTGCGCAGCCAGCGCGGCGCGCTTTTCCCGGAACGGGGCAAGGTGGGTGTTGAGATTCTTGGCGAACAGTTTTTTGCAATCCACACAGCCGATGCCAGCGCTGCGGCAGTCCACTTTTATTTGCGCCACCTGCTGCGGCGAAAAGAACTGGTGGAGCGAAAAGACGTTGCAGACTTCCGGGTGGCCGGGATCGTTGCGGCGCTGGCGGGCCGGGTCGGTGACCATCGTCATCACACGCGCCTGCGTCTCCTCCGCTGTGGCAGCCAGCTCGATGTGGTTGTTGAGCGACTTGGACATCTTGTTCACGCCGTCGGTGCCCATCACGCGGCGGAATTGTGTGTGGACGGCCTGCGGCTCGACCAAAACCTGCCCAAAGTGATAGTTGAACGAGCGCACGCACTCGCGCGCGAACTCGATGTGCGGCGCCTGATCTTCGCCCACCGGCACGTGCGTGGCTTTGTAAAGCGTAATGTCGGCGGCCATCAACACGGGATAGCCGAGCAGGCCATAGTTCACATTATCCGGCTGCTGGCGGACTTTATCCTTGAACGTAGGCAAATCTTCCAGCTTGCCGAACGGCGTCACCATCGAAAGCGCCAGGTGCAGTTGCGTCACTTCCGGCACGTGGCTCTGGACAAAGATGATCGTCCCGCGCGCCGGGTCCATCCCGGCCGCCAGCCAGTCCAAGACCATCTCAGCCGTCCACTCGCGCAGGTGCTCGGTATCGCGCAGCGTGGTGAGCGCGTGCCAGTCCACCACGCAATAGACGCACTCGTAATCGTCTTGCAGCGCGACATAGTTTTGGATCGCGCCGAGATAGTTGCCCAGATGTTGCCGCCCGGTGGGGCGCGCGCCGGAAAAGACTCGACCTTTCATGGTTGCTCCTATGGTTATCCACGAAGCTACTCTAAATATACAAGGACACGAAGGAACAAAGCCATCGCTCCTTCATGTACTTTCTCTTCGTGGAAAAATCGGGTGTTATCTTCGGCCTGCACTCTTGATACTTTGCTCCAATTGGGCGCGAGTCATTGTCTTTTGTGTGCGTCGTTCTGCAACGAGTCTCCAAAACTTGTCGCTGCTGCCCAACTGTAATTGCTCTTCGTCCATTCCTTCGACGCCAATGATAAGCGCGACTGGCTTGCCATTGCGGGTGAGGACGATGCGCTCGCGCTGGGCGTCGTTGACGCAAGTATCCAAAGTTGCCTGTCTCAGATCCATCTTGATCATAGTATTTCCTCCGCGCGCAGGTTTGACAGGTCTCCGCCGACGCCTTCAGCGTAGTCAATGGTGTACGCTGTTTTTGCCATTAGCTTGTTTTCCTGTTCCCACGTGGGGTTGGAGTGCGCCGTTCGGATCGCAGCGGCATGACGCAAGACAAGTGTACCACGTAAGACGTGAAACGTGAAGCGCACCGCACAACCGTGCGGCACAAAACGTGAACGTTATCCCTCAAGAGCCACTGGAAGGATCACTCTGGCGCAATGCTTCGATGTCCTGGAGGATGCCAGCTACGATGGCCTCGACCACTATTTCTCCCTTCTCGCGTGTGGCGAGAGTGGCATCGCCATAGATGCCGGTGGGAGAATAGGCGCCTTTACCCTGCGGGTCGCGCGTCAGTCCACCTTGGCCCGGATGATAGTCTTTGGCCGCCTGGCTCATGTCCACCGAATCCGGCGCGATGTAAAGCATCATCGAAGTCTCGATCTCGTCCGCGTGCGTGCCGCCTTCCTGTTGCGAAATCGCTTTTTCGACGGGGCCGGCCACTTGCAGAATGTTGGTGTAGCGCAAGAGGATTCCAACCTTTGCCATTTCATGAGCCGCCGGTTCCAGCGCCCGAAGAGTAGACACACCCGTGTTGAGCACGTAAAAGCGGCGCGGCCCGTAGCGGGCCAGGCTTGTGCAAATATCCACAATAAGGTCGCGCGCCGTCTCGAGCCGGAGCGAGACCGAGCCTGGGTATTCAAGGAAAGCCGGATAGAAATGGTAGGCGACCGTCGGCGCAATCACCACATCAGCTTCATGCAGCACACGCGCCTTTAGGTATTCGACCAGCGTCCAATCGTTCTTGAGCCTGAGATGCGGGCCATGTTCCTTGGCCGCCGCGCCGAGCGGGATGACGACAATAGTTTTGTCGGTGAGGATTCTCTCCGCCTCGATCCAGGTCAGGTCTTGCAGCAACACGCCCTTCCATTCTTTCATAAAGCGCCCTTCGTGCCAGTTATCACGGTCAGGCCCGCGTGTGGCCCGAGCGTGCCATTCGAGCAGGGTGAGCAAGTGTTCGTGGAGTTCGCCATCGCATTCCACTGTCGCGCGCCACAGGTCGCCGCGCTTCACGAACCTGGCGATACGCCCCGCGCTGAGCCAGACACGATTGAGCGCGTCCACAAGCTCATAGACATCCCGATAGGGGCTGGCCTCCATCATCTGCTGCAGACTTTTACCCTCAGCGAGCGTGAAAACGAAATCAGCCTTGAGGCCGCCCTCGAACCGACGACGATGGCAGCGCGGATGTCAGATTGGGCTTGCGCCCAGGCGATGCAGTTTTGTTCCAGTTGCTCACAGGTCAAGGTGGGTTGATTCATTTGCCGCTCAACTGTCGCGCCAATCGGGCTGCGTGAACCAGGTCGTGCGAGACGATGTGGAGTGTGTGGCCGGCAAGAGTGGTATCACACAAAAACGCCCGACCCAAACGGCCGGGCGTTTTTGTTTTAGGAGTTGAACTACTTTTTCCCGCGCCCTTCTGCGCCCTCAAGCAATCGCTGCAAGAACTGGCGCGTGCGAGGCTCCTTGGGCGAAATAAAGAGCTGCTCCGGCGGGCCGTCTTCCGCAATCAAACCTTCGTTGATAAAGAGGATCCGGTTGGCGGCCTCACTGGCAAAGCCCATCTCGTGCGTGACGACAATCATGGTCGTTCCTTCATGGGCCAGCTCGTTCATCACGTTGAGCACCTCGCCGATCAGCTCAGGGTCGAGCGCCGAGGTCGGCTCGTCAAACAGCATCACCTTCGGCTGCATGGACAGCGCGCGGGCGATGGCTACACGCTGCTTTTGCCCGCCGGAAAGCCGCGCCGGGTACTCGTCGCGCTTTTCCATCAGCCCGACCTTGGCCAGGTATTTTTCGCCGATCGCGATGGCCTCGTCGCGGGGCATCCCCTTGACCCCGACCGGGGCTTCGATAATGTTGTCAATCACGCTCATGTGCGGAAAGAGGTTAAATTCCTGAAACACCATTCCCGCTGACGTGCGAATCTTGCGGACGCGGTCATCGCGGTCTTTGGCTTTTTCTTTGGCCCGTACCACGACGCCGTCCACTTCAATCGAGCCGGCGGTCGGCTCTTCCAAAAAGTTCATGCAGCGCAAGATCGTGGATTTGCCAGATCCGCTCGGGCCGATGATGCACACTACTTGACGTGCGTAGACATCGAACGAGATGCCCTGCAGAACATGGTGGCGGCCGAAATATTTATGGATATCCCGAACGCGGACGATGGGGGTTGAGGTAGCCATCAGCGATCTCCTCGCGCCATGCGCGTTTCAATGCGGGACTGGATGGACTGCAGTATGATCTGCATGATCCAGTAGAACAGTGCGGCGAGTAGCAGCGTCTCGAAATTGCGGTAATACTGGCGGCCCACCCTTTGCGCGCGGAAGAACAGCTCCCACACACCCATGAACGACACCATCACGCTGTCTTTGGTCATGGCGATGAACTCGTTGCCGATGGGCGGGATGACGATGCGGACGGCCTGCGGCAAAATGATCCGGCGCATGGTCTGCGAGCGGGTCATCCCCAGCGCCACCGCCGCTTCGGTCTGGCCTTTGCTGATGGATTGGATCCCAGCGCGGAAGGTTTCGGTCATGTACGCGCCATAGCAAACCGCCAGCGCCAGGATGCCCGCCAGCAGCGCCGGCAGCACGATGCCGTCGGGGGCGATGAAGGGTATCTTGACCTGCGGCAACCCCAGGAACCACATAAAGACCTGGACGAGGAGGGGCGTGCCTCGAATGATCGAGACATAGAACGTGGCTGAGCCGAAAAACAGGGGATTGCGCGAAAGTCGTCCCAAGGCGCCGATGAACGCCAGCAAGACGGCCAGCACGATGGACGCCACCGAGACAAACAACGTCATCGGGATGCCGGCCACGATAAAGGGCAGCCACTGGACGATAAAACCAAAGTCCAGCTTGATAAAGGAAAGGAACATGATGATCAGGGCAAAGATGCCGACCCAGGCTGCCGCCGTCCAGGCCAGGAAGCTGAGCTTGGCCTGTACTTCTCGCCTGACTTCGGCCTCGGCCATTTCGTCCCGCGGCATGGTTGCTTGTGCTACTGCCATTGGACTCACCTCCACTGAGAGTGAGCCGACCGCGTTGCGCCATGTCGGCTTGTGATGCAGTACGGGAGGGCGGAGACAAGTGTCTCCGCCCCCCGTCCGTGTTTGAGGATTACTGCTTCTTGGTCAGCTCCACGCCATACCATTTCATCGAGAAGGTGGTCAGCGTGCCATCTTTGTGCATATCGTCAATGGCCTTGCTCACGGCCTGAACAAAGCTATCGCTGTTGGGAACCTTTTGGTCCATCGCCGCGGCCAGCGCTTCATAGTACACCGGGGCGCCGATCTTCTTGAGCTGCACGCCGCTCTTGACGGCGTCCTCGATCGTCGGCTGTGCCGTCAGCACGGCTTCAAAGTCCTTGCGCCCGGCCTGCAAGGCTTGAATGCACTCGGAATCCGTCGAGAATGTCGTCATCTTGACACCCTGGACCTGTTTGATGATCTTTTCGCCCTCCAGCGTCAGCTTGCCGTTGAGATAGTCATCGTAGGTGGTGCCGGAGCCGACGCAGACCATCTTGCCGACGAGGTCGTCCAGGCTGTTGAGGGGGCTGTCTTTCGGCGCGGCGAATTGCGCGGGCGTGTAATAGTACGGCGTGCTAAAGAACAACACCTTCTTGCGGTCGGCGGTGATCGTCATCGAGCCGATGGAGACGTCCCAGCGGCCTCCCCAGTTGGCGGCGACGATAGTGTCCCAGTCCGGCGTGACGAACTCGACCTTGACGCCCAGCCGCTTGGCGACGTCCTTGGACACATCAATGTCAAAGCCATCCAGTTCCTTGGTGGTCTCGTTCAAAAAGCTTTGCGGCTTGTAATTCGGGTCCGACGAAACGCGCATCACGCCGCGCGCCTTGATGGTGCTCAACAGGTCCTTGGGCGCGGCGGCCTGGCACGCCGTCAGTATCAGGCTGGCGATGGTCAGCAGAACGACAGCCAGCATCACGGGCTTTGGAATACGGCTAGTCATCTTGACTCCTCCAGAGAGATTTTGGGGCAAAATCAGATGGGGCAAACGAACCAGTTATTTTCCCTGGTATCCCTCCTTTCCCACTCTCGGACATTCATCTTGACGACACATGCTGAGCGCAACTACCGAACGCGCGCCGGGCGATGGTCCCTGTGGCTGTGGCAAGGTAAATTAGGGTTGCGCACGAAATAATTGTAGCACCCATCCCTACATTAGGCAAACGGTCGGTTCGATTGCGGATTCTTGATTTCGGATTTAGGGAGTATAATTCCGGCGTGTGAACGTTTGGCGAGGTCAACACGATCAAGTCCGAGCATCGAAAAAAGTGGCTAGGCAAATGCCTGGCGCGGTTCTATCACCTGCGCGGCGCGGCGCATCGCCACTGGGGAAACACCCACACCGACCTGGCCGAGCACGAGCTGGCCGTGGACGATTTTTCGCGCGCCATCGAGCTGGACCCCGAATACGCCGATGCCTACTTTAGCCGGGGCGTGCTCTACTGGCGCGAGGTGCGCAACGCCTACCGCGCCATCCGCGATATGACGCGCGTGCTGGAGCTTGCGCCGCAGCGAGCCGAGGCGCTGTTCAACCGCGCCATGGCTCACCAGATGCGCGGCGACCATGACCTGGCCATCGCCGATTTGGAGCGCTACCTGGCCGAGGGAAGCGATTCTTACTGGCGCGAGAGCGCCGCGCGTCAACTCGGCCTCTTGCGCGAGATGGTGGTCGAGCGGAACGCGCATCGCGCGGCGAGCTAACCCGGCACCTCTGACACGAATCGCCCATGCCACAGTTTGACGTGATCGGCCCTGGCGCATCCACGGTTGACATGCTTTCACTCGTTGAACCTTCCCCGGCCACCGGAGAGATTTAACCCGCCGCGGACAAGTCTACTTCAAAGATGGCAATCCACGCTTCCTTCAACCTCTACTCTTTTCGCGCCAGCTGGTGTACAATATTAACGGAGGCTGAAACGCTTGGACAGCACAAAGAAAGTCAAAGGACGATCACCGCGACGGAAATGCGGAGAAATTTCAGTGCAGTCATCCGGCGGATGCGCCGACGCCATGAGCACACGATCATTCAAAGCAGCGGCGAATCGGTGGCAGTCCTTCTCCCGAGGGCGGAATACGAACGGCTGATGACAAGTGAACGTCTGGCCGCACTGGATGACCTCACGCGCCACCTGGGGCGTGCGGTCGAGCAACACGGCCTGAGTGAAGAAGAGCTGATGGCCGAACTGGAAGGAACCAAACGCCAGGTCTTTGAAGAGCACTATGGCCGCCCCGCGTAAAAAGCCGCGCGTGTTCGTTGATGTGAGTGTGCTGTTTGGGAGTACAATTGGGAACGGAAAGAGAATAAAGGCCGGTAATACGTTCCGGGCCTTTTGCATTTTTTCTGTGTGACGCTGAAAAGCCGGCTTTGACAAGGAGACCTAGATACGACAACGGCTGGCTAGTGCCCCTACAAGAAAACAAAAAGAATTGTCAGAGAAGGAATGGGAAACTGCTTTAGCATTGACAAGTATTCTGAAGGCATACAACAAAAACCGAGACGGCCCACCAAGAAGAAGGATAGCAAGGGAGCTTGGCTTCGAGAAGTTGAACAACAAATGAAAGCTTTCGACCTCCAGCAACATCGTGTCGCTTTTCAAATCCCAAGTGGCCCACAGCGAATTAGGGAATTGGCCGGGGGTCGCATCAGAGAAAACGCCCGCTGTCATGCACGCCCGCCGTAGAGTCAACCCCAACCACAGACGCGGACGCGAGTACGCCGTCGCTACCCTCCACCACCGGCACGCGGAGTGTGCACTGCGCGTAGCGTGCCAGGAGCAAATAGCAAGGCTTGCCGAGCGCCTGGTTGGCAGCGAATCCCAGCAGCTCCTCCGCAGCTCGATTCCAGAACACAATGCGCTGGCTCGCGTCAACGGCCCAGACACCACTGCCGGTGTTGGCAAACCATTGTTGAATTATACGGCCAAGTGGCTGAGCCGGAGGTTACAGAAATGTGAGCGTTTTGCTTGGGCTGAATCTCGCAAGTCTCACCGTGTCCCGTTGATCAGATGATCTATCGCCAGGTACAGCACGATAACGGGAACAAGAATCAACAGCCCTAATCCCCACCACGGCAGAGAGACCCAGACCACGATCCTCAGCCTCGACAGGATGAACCACAGCGCCATCACGGCGATGATGGCGGCCAATAAACTTGCAAGACGGCTCCTCACTTTACGCCTCGCTCTCCAGCTCGCGCGCCATCATCCGGATGAGGTCGGCGCGGCTGACAATGCCCACGCTTGACTATAGTGTACACCAAATTCGTCCCAAAGCGATAGCCCAGGCGCCGATTTTTCGCCGACTTGGGTCCAGAGGAACAGCCAGATGAGCGCGCTGCCCTGCACGGCCAGGATGACGAAGGAAATCATATCCGGCTTACGCAGCCAATAGGTCATGTAGTAAATCACGGCGGGCGCCATTATCAACCACGACCAGGATCGCCAACCAAGCCGTGACCAATGGCGCGGAGTGAGTGAGCATGGCCAGTTGGCTGCGCAGGTCTTGAGTTTGTCGCCACTTTTGGTTTTCCAGGCGGCATCCTCCGACCGGCGGGTCAGGCGCAATTCATCACTTTGGGCGTTCAATTCAGCCCGTTCGGCCTGTTTTTGAAGGCGGCGATGCTTGCGCTGCCCCTTCGAAGCCCATTTGACCGTCCGTTGTTCGACATAGGCGCGCATCTGTTCTTCGTAAGGCAGCGTGGTGTTCAAAGATTTGGCCGGGCCAAGCCGGAGACGGGGCCGGGTCGGGGTTCTCGGTCGGAGCCACACCGGCCGCTGCGGTATTCAGGCTGACCGAGGTCATGGCGTGTGTTCCATCGTGGGTGCAGGGCGCAACACACAGATCAATATTCAGCGTTTGATTGGGTCGGGGAGCGTGGACAATACCCACCAAAGTAGCGGCTTCAACCGGTGGCGGGGTTGGCGTCAAGACCGGCGACGCGGCGGCCCGCGCCGCCAAGAGGATCTCGCTCACCTTGGTACGACCAATCACTTTTTCCTAGTGCGCTTGGCAAATCCGATCAGTCACTCTCTAACCTTCGGTCGGATGGGCCTGACTATACGTCAACACTTATTCCCGCAGCTCGGCGCCGATGGACGGAATCCGGGTGTGATGGGAAGCGCGACTCTGCGGTGTACTCAATCCAGCGATTCCCTCCGATTTGGAGCGCTACCTGGCCGAGGGAAGCGATTCTTACTGGCGCGAGAGCGCCGCGCGTCAACTCGGCCTCTTGCGCGAGATGGTGGTCGAGCGGAACGCGCATCGCGCGGCGAGCTAACCCACCGCCTCTGACACGAATCAACGATGCCACAGTCCACGCTTCCTTCAACCTCTACCCTTTTCGCGCCGACTGGTGTACAATACTGGCGGAGGCTGAAATGCTTGGACAGCACAAAGAAAGTCAAAGGACGATCCCCGCGACGGAAATACGGCGAAATTTCAGTGCAGTCATCCGGCGGATGCGCCGGCGCCACGAGCACACGATCATTCAAAGCAGCGGCGAATCGGTGGCAGTCCTTCTCCCGAGGGCGGAATACGAACGGCTGATGACAAGCGTATTGTTTGCAGGCAGCGCCTTTCCACGTTGGCCGAAAAGTGTTGCGGCACGCGGCTGTATTCGCACAAGTATTTTCTTAAACAACTGACTCGCCTGGTGCGTACTTTCCACGCAGATTCGACAAGACTGGCAAATGACTCAAGTATTTGAAAAGAATGGCCACAAGATATACTGGGGTGATGTGCTGGATGTATTGTCTGGTGAAATCCAAGACAACTCGGTTGATCTCATCTTTGCTGACCCGCCATACAACATCGGTAAAGACTTTAATGGCAGAAAAGATCGATGGAACTCTGATGAAGAGTATCTAGCATGGTGCTATCAATGGCTTGATCTGTGCGTCAGAAAACTCAAAAACACGGGCAGTTTGTATGTGATGGCAGCTACGCAAAACATGCCCTATCTCGACATTTACCTGCGTAGCAAACTGCAAATCTTGTCTAGAATTGTATGGCACTATGACAGTTCAGGGGTGCAGGCAAGAAAATACTATGGCTCACTATACGAGCCGATATTGTTCTGCGTCAAGGACAAGAAACATTACACATTCAACGCCGACGATATTTTGGTTGACGCCAAGACAGGCGCACAACGCAAACTGATAGACTATCGAAAACCAATCCCGGCCGTGTACAACTCCAAAAAAGTTCCTGGAAACGTATGGGAGATTCCTAGGGTCCGTTACAGGATGGACGAGTACGAGAATCACCCAACTCAAAAGCCGACGGCACTTTTGGAGCGTATCATTCTTGCCAGCTCCAATCATGGCGATTTGGTTCTTGACCCATTTTCAGGCACATTTACAACGCCTTTTGTCGCCAAAAAGCTGGGGCGTTGTTCTATCGGCATAGAGATCGAGGAAGAGTACGTCGTAATTGGGCTGCGGCGTTTGCAGATCCTTTCTCATTACAAGGGCGAAGAACTTCAGCGAGAGCCGCGCGTCTATGAGGTTCCTGCCTTAGCACAACACCCCTTGCTTGACGGTGATTAGATGGAACACGAATTCACCCCTCAAATCAGACGGGTTCTCGCCACTGAATTTGGCAAGGAGGCTGATATCATCTATGAGAAAAGTTCGCTGCTCCAATACTTGAACGTCAAAACCCAATCGGCAAGTCGTGGCTCAAAAGCGCGAGGCAGTTTTGCGAATCTTTACGCTGTCTACGTTTTGATTGAAGATTACCTCAAGAACGGTTACGACAAACGCAGATACTATTCTGACTACGAGGGAGCAAAATTCACCGACCTGTTTCGACGGCAAAGGGAACTGCCTTTCGGAAGCAAGTTGCAAAATCATGCTCTCAATAGCCGGATGAATGAAGAGTTCAAAAAATATTTTCCTCAAGTCGAGTACACCCCCATCCTTCGGGACTTGACAACGAATCGTTACTGGATCAATGAAAACCTCCTCAGGATTTCTGCAGGAAGAAAGACTCACAACATTGCGCGAGCAGTGATTGCCATTGTAGATCGGTATATAGAAACCAAACGTCATGCTTTTGATAGGTTCATCGAGACTTGCGAACGCCTGAAGGGCGTTACGTCAGAAGACGATCCATCAGTCAAGGAGTTTATCCTCGGCCTTTTAGCCCCGAATGTTGACGCTCGCATTTTCGAGATAGTCAGTTACGCTATCTTGAAATACTACTATCATGATCAGATTGTGTATTTTGGCTTTGAGCCGGATAACATCCAAGAAGAAAATCTCAAGCTCTACAAGACAGGCCGCACCAATGCCAACGATGGCGGCATCGATTTTGTGATGCGTCCGCTGGGAAGATTCTTCCAAGTCACAGAAACGCTGGATATTAGAAAATACCTGTTGGACATAGACAAAGTCGAACGCTACCCCATCTCTTTCGTCATCAAGTCATTGGACGCCGTTAATGAACTGAAACAAAAACTGCAAGAGAGGGCAAAAAAGCAGTATTCCGTAAAAGCCGTTGTTGAAAGGTACATGACCTGTATCGAGGAGATAATCAATCTGACTGTGCTACAAGAGCGATTCAAGGAAGCAGTGGCGCAAGGTTATTTACGAGACATCCTCGATGAGATTATGATCCAAAGCAGGGTCGAGTTCAATTACGACGATGACTCGGCATGAGCCAGCCTGTCCAACTACATCAACCGCGAGAGCAAATTCGTGCAAAAGCTAGGCCGCAACCAAATACAGATTCATCCTTCGTGCCCTCGCGTTGAGAAAGGTCTAACACCATGATGGAATTCCACGTCTCCCGCAACTCGCGCGACCGCTACCAGTTTGACGAGTCGCTGTTTTCGCTTTCCGGCAACATCATCTTTGCCAACTTTCACGCCGCGCGGCTCTTTGCGCAAAAGATGAATCAAAAGCGCGACCTGGTCCGCTTTCCGGAGCAGGCCGTGCGCGCCGGCCAGATCAACGCGCTCGGGTTGATTGACGAGATCATGCACTTTGTCGTCGCCATGTACCGCCAGGAGATGAACCCGCGCGTCATGGCGCTGGCGATAGATTGGCTGTATGAGCAAGTCGGCCAGCCGGCCGTGGACGCCACGCTGCGCCGCTTTGCCGACGAGTACCCGCCGCTCGCGGTCTATCGTCGCCAGGCCACGCTCGAAGATTACCTGGAAGGCGAAACGGCCGGCATCCCGAATCGCCACGTCGTCCTCGAAGAGATGATGATGCTGTGGGTCACCAACATGAACCCGGCCACCGCGCCGTTCATGGAACTGTTCGACGACACGGCGCTGGAAAAGGAAACCGCTTACAACCAGGTCATCGTCCATCTGCACGATTTCTTTGACACACAGCCTTACTATGGGCCGGACAACCAGAACCTGATTGACCTGCTGCGCGCGCCGGCCATCGCCAATCCGCATTCGCTGACGGGGCAGTTGGAATACATTCGCCAGCGATGGGGACGCTGGGGAAGCTTGATCACCAAATTCCTGTATCGCTTGCTGGGCAGCCTCGACCTCGTCAAAGAAGAAGAAAAAATGGTCTTTGCGGGGCCGGGGCCTTCGCGCGCGCCCGAGTTCGGCGCGCTGGCCTTTGAGCCGGAGAGATTCACGCCCGACCGCGATTGGATGCCGCGCCTGGTGCTCATCGCCAAGAACACCTACGTGTGGCTCGATCAGCTTTCCAAGAAATATCAACGCCCCATCACACACCTCGACCAGATTCCCGACGAAGAGCTGGACACGCTGGCGCGGCGAGGGTTCACGGGCCTGTGGCTCATCGGCCTGTGGGAGCGCAGTAAAGCCTCGCAACGCGTCAAGCAGATGTGCGGCAATCCCGAAGCCGTCGCCTCGGCCTACTCGCTGATGGACTATCGCATCGCGGATGATCTGGGCGGCGACGCAGCGTATCAAAGCCTGCGCGACCGCGGGTGGCAGCGCGGCATCCGCATGGCAAGTGACATGGTGCCCAATCACATGAGCATTGATTCGCGCTGGGTGATGGAGCATCCCGACTGGTTCGTTTCGCTCGATACAAGCCCCTTCCCCGCATACTCGTTCAACGGGCCGGACCTTTCGCAAGATGGCCGCGTGGGGATTTTCCTCGAAGACCATTACTACTCGCGCACGGATGCCGCCGTCGTGTTCAAGCGCCGGGACCGCCAGACGGGCAGCGAGAGATATGTCTATCACGGCAACGACGGCACGAGCATGCCCTGGAACGACACCGCGCAGTTGAACTACCTCAACCCAGAAGTGCGCGAGGCCGTGATTCAAACGATCTTGCAGGTCGCGCGCCAGTTCCCCATCATCCGCTTCGACGCGGCGATGACGCTGGCCAAGAAACACTATCAACGCTTGTGGTTCCCGGAACCCGGCACGGGCGGCGCGATCCCTTCGCGCGCGGGATTGGGCCTCACGAAGGAGCAATTCGATGCCGCGATGCAGCTCGAGTTCTGGCGCGAGGTGGTGGATCGAGCCGCGGCGGAAGCGCCCGACACACTCTTGCTGGCCGAGGCGTTCTGGTTGATGGAAGGTTACTTTGTCCGCACGCTGGGGATGCATCGCGTCTATAACAGCGCGTTCATGAACATACTCCGCGACGAAGACAACGCCAAGTACCGCCTGGTAATGAAGAACACGCTCGAATTCGATCCAGAGATTCTAAAGCGTTACGTCAATTTCATGAATAATCCGGACGAGCGCACCGCGGTGGACCAGTTCGGCAAGGGCGACAAGTATTTCGGCATCTGCACGCTGATGGCGACCTTGCCCGGCCTGCCGATGTTCGGTCACGGGCAGATCGAGGGCCTGGCCGAAAAGTACGGCATGGAATATCGTCGCGCCTATTGGGACGAGCAGCCCGACCCGTGGTTGGTCGAGCGGCACGAGCGCGAAATTTCGCCGCTCTTGCATCGCCGCTATCTCTTTGCGGGCGTGGACAATTTCCTGCTGTACGATTTCTTTGCGCCCGAAGGCCACGTCAACGAAGATGTGTTTGCTTACTCGAACCGCGCGGGCGACGAGCGCTCGCTCGTGATCTATCACAACAAATATGCCAGCGCGCGCGGCTGGGTCAAGACTTCGGTGGCGTACTCGGTCAAGACCGGCCAGGGCGATGAGCGACGATTGACGCAAAAGACTCTGGGAGAGGGACTGGGCTTGCGCGCCGACGACAACGGGTTCTGCATTTTCCGCGATTCGGTCACTGGCCTGGAATACATTCGCAACAGCAAGCAACTGTGCGATCGAGGCCTGTACGTAGAGTTGGACGCATACAAGTGCCATGTCTTTTTGGATTGGCGCGAGGTGCTGGACAACGAGTGGCGCCAGTACGCCCACCTCGCGGATTACCTCGATGGACGCGGCGTGCCGAGCGTGGACGAGGCCATGCAGGAACTCTTCTTGCAACCCATCCACGTCGCGTTCAAGGAGCTGGTCAACGCCGACGTGTTCCGCCGTCTCATGGCGGCTCGCGTGATCGAGCCCGACGCGACACTGGATGCCGAGTTCGTCGAGCAAGTGGAGCGAAAGATGGTTCGCCTGTTGAGCGAGATCAAGCGCATCACACAGAGCACCGGCGATGAGGCTGCCATCGCGCACGAGATGCGCCAGGACCTGGAAGCGATCCTGCAATTGCCTATCTTGGAGACGCCGGAATCGGCTGCCCGCCACCTCAAAGCAAACCTGGACGACGACGTGGCAATTTGGAGCACCGCGTTCGGCTGGTGTTTCGTCCGCTCGCTGGGCCAGGTCGCCCAAGAAGCGAATTTTCATCAACACAGCCGCAGCTGGATTGACGAATGGCTGCTCGGCAAGCTCATGGCCAGCGCATTGGCCGATTTCGGTCTGAACGAAACGGAAGCATGGCGCGCCGTTGCCGTGATCAAACTCCTCACCACGCACCAGCGCTGGTTCGAGACGAAAGGGCCAAAAGAAAAACGGGCGTATCAGGTCATGGAGGCCGCACTGCAAGATGCCGAGATTCAGCAGCTCATCCACGTGAACCGTTGGCAAGGCGCGCTGTGGTTCAACAAGGAATCGCTCGAACGATGGCTGTGGTGGATGCTCTTGATCGCTGAGGTAGACGCGCAACGCGCCGCATCGGCAGATGAGGTTGCACAACACATCGCGGAACGGTATGCCGTCATAGCAGAGCTGCTGCAAGCGGAAGAGAAATCTGAATACCAGGTCGAAAAACTGCTCGAAGCAGCTCAAGTGACACCCGGCGGCAAGCTTTCAGAGCCAGACAAGCCCCCGGTGGCCAACTCTGCAAATTGAAGCTCAACAGACGCCCCGCCTGATTACAATTGGCGGGGCGTTTATTGTCAAGGTTGTGTATAGCAGATCAGGCTGCGCCGACGTCGTCGCCCGATACGCTCGACATGGCCGCCGGGACGTACATCTCGGTCGAGTACTCTTTGACCATGCGGAACGTGCTGAACATGGGCGCCAACGTCCGGATGGATTCTTTGACGCGCTGCAGCCACGCGCGCGGGACAAAGTTTTCATCGCGGTTGTAGAACAGCGGGACGATTTCGTTTTCCAGGATTTCATACAGCGACTCGGCATCCGCTTCGTCTTGCTCGTCCGCGTTGGCATATTCCCCATCTTCGCCGATGGCCCAGCCGTTCTTGCCGTTATATCCCTCACGCCACCAGCCGTCGAGCACGCTGAAATTAAGCACACCGTTGGCCGCCGCTTTTTGTCCGCTTGTGCCGCTGGCCTCGTTGGGACGGCGCGGGTTGTTGAGCCATACGTCAACGCCCTGCACCATGTGGCGCCCCACGTTGATGTCATAGTCCTCGATAAAGGCGATACGCCCGGCGAACTCGGCTCGCTTGAGTGTCCGATACACGTCCTGCACCAGGTGCTTGGCCGGGTCATCCGCCGGGTGCGCCTTGCCCGCAAACACAAACTGCACCGGGCGATCAGGTACATTGACCAGCGCCTTGAGCCGTTCCACATCGCGCATCAAAAGGTTGGCCCGCTTGTACGTGGCGAACCGCCGCGCAAAGCCGATCGTCAGCGCGGCCGGGTCGAGCATCACACCTCCGGCCACGGCCTGCACCGGATGATAATTGCCCACAATCCACCGTTGGCGTGTGCGCTCACGGATAAACGACATCAACATGCGCTTGAGATGTTTGCGGACCGACCATAACGCCTCGTCGGGAATATCCACCACCTTGTCCCAAATGGCCGGGTCGTCAATGCGCTCGACCCAATCCGGTCCCAGGAACTCGTCGTACAGTCGCTTGACCCGGTTGCCGATCCAGGTCAGCGTGTGAATGCCATTCGTCACCGATTCAATCGGGATATCGTCTTGCGCGCGGTCGGGCCACAAAAAGCTCCACATCTTGCGTGACACATCCCGGTGCAGCTCGCTCACCGCGTTACGCTGGCCCGACATGCGGATCGCCAACACGCCCATGTTAAAGCTTTGCGACTGCTGGTCTGGCCGGCCCAGGTCCATGAACTTGTCGCGATCCAGCCCCAGCTTGCCCCAATAGTCTCCAAAGTACCTGTCCACCAGCCACTGCGGAAAGACGTCAATCCCGGCCGGGACCGGCGTGTGAGTCGTAAAGATGGTACTGGTTTGCACCGCGCGCAAAGCGGACTCGAACGGCTGATGGGAGCCGACCGACTCGCACAGGCGTTCCAGGCCCAGGAAGGCTGAATGGCCTTCGTTCATGTGCCACACGCTCGGTTGAATGCCCAGCGTGCGCAGCACCCGCACTCCCCCGATGCCCAGCACGATTTCTTGCGAGATGCGCGCGTCCGGGTCGCTCTGGTACAGGCGCATAGTCAACTCGCGGTCACCGGTCGAGTTTTGTGGAAGGTCGGTGTCCATCAAAAAGAGCGGCACGCGGCCCACCTGGATTTTCCAGATGCGCGCGTTAACGGTACGATCGGGCAGCGCCACCTGGACGAGCAAATCCTTGTTGCCGCTTGCCTTCACCGGCAGGACAGGCACTTGACTCAGGTCGAGGTTTTCATAATAAGCCTCTTGCCAGCCGTCCTCGGTGATGCGCTGGCGAAAGTAGCCTTGCGGGTAAAGAAAACCCACGCCCACGAACGGCAGCCCGAGGTCGCTGGCCGTCTTGGAGTGATCGCCTGAAAGCACGCCCAGTCCGCCCGCATAGGTAGGCAGCGATTCATGCAGGCCAAACTCCATCGAAAAGTAAGCAATGGTCTTGCCCGTCAGGTCAGGATAGGTCCGAGCAAACCACGTGTCCGAGGATGACATGTAACGATCGAAATCAGCCATCACCCGATCATACAGTGTGATGAAGCGATTGTCGCGGAGTGCGGCATTGAGCGCCTTGCGCTCGACCTGCTTGAGAAAGCGGACCGGGTTATGGTTCGACTCTTCCCACCCCACACTGTCAATTCGCTCAAACATCCGTTGAGCATCCTGGTTCCACGTCCACCAGAGATTGTAAGCCAGCTCAGGCAGGCGGGCGATGCGTTTGGGCAAGGATGATTTTAGAGAGACAGAACGCGTAGCATACACAAGTCCTCCCATGAACAATGAAAATAGCAGCGCGACCGCCTTATCGGCGGCCAAGTGCGGACTATACCACGGCTGATTTGATTCGGCAAGCGTTTGCAGACGATAACAAGCCGCAAGCTGTTGACGATTGGTGGTAGGTGTGTTAGTATATTGTTGCCTTTTCATTCGCCATTGTCTTTTGACATGGGAGGCGCCTGGCTTTCGTCTCCCATGCAAGTCGATGTTTGAAATCTGAAAGAAGTTCGCCATGAATCAGCCTCTCAAAATCCTGTTCCTGGCTGCTGAAGCAGCACCGTACATCAAGGTCGGCGGGCTGGCCGACGTAGCCGGCTCTTTGCCCAAGGCACTGCGCGCGCTGGGGCACGATGCTCGCATCGCGCTGCCGCGCCACAAGCCGATAGATGGCGCACGCTTTGGGTTCAAGCTCACCACAGCCCCCTTCCCCGTGCCGGTGGGCGCGGGCGAAAAATTGACCGAGGTCGTGGAAGGCGCAGCCGAGGACGTCCCCGCCTACCTGACCTGGGACGAATATTACTTTGGACGCGACAAGGTTTACGGCTACGACGACGACGCGCAGCGATTCGTCTTCTTTGGGCGGGCGATTCTCACCTTCATCAAGCAGCTTGGCTGGCAGCCGGATGTGATTCACACGAACGACTGGCACACGGGCTTTGTTTCCACCTGGCTGGCGACGGCCGGCAAAGCCGATCCGTTTTACGCGCCCATCGCCACACTTTATACGATCCACAACGTGGTCTATCACGGCACGACGGGCGACACCATCTTGCGCTTTGCCGGCCTGGAGGGTCGAGTGCGTCACCTGGAAGTCGAGCCGCCGGGCGCAGTCAACTGGATGGCACGCGGCATCGCCCACTCGGATGTGATCAACACGGTCAGCAAGCGCTATGCCCAGGAAATTCTCACACCCGAATTCGGCGCGGGGATGGAGAGCCTGCTCAAGGCGCGCAACGCCGAGCGGCGGCTCTTTGGTATTCTCAACGGCATGGACTATGCGGCGTGGAACCCCGCCGCCGATCCACACCTGGCGCAACGCTTTGACGTCGAGTCGCTCGACGCGCGCGCGCTCAACAAAGCAGCGCTCCAGCACGAGGTGGGCCTGCCCGCCCGCGACGATGTGCCGCTACTGGGCTTTGTCTCGCGCCTGGTGGAGCAGAAAGGTGTTGATATTTTGTCTGCCGTGCTCGACCGGCTGTTCTCGCGCGACGTGCAATTCGTTTTGTTGGCCACAGGCGACAAGCGCTACGAAGATCTATTCTCGGCGCTGCCCAAGCGCTTCCCTCACAAAGCCGCCGTGCTGCTCAAATTCGACGAGGCGTTGGCGCAGAAAATCTATGGCGGGGCGGATATGTTCTTGATGCCCAGCCGCTTTGAGCCGTGCGGCCTGGGCCAGATCATTGCGATGCGCTATGGCAGCGTCCCGGTCGTTCGAGCGACGGGCGGGCTGGCCGATACGGTGATTGACCTGGACACGGGCAACGGCACACGAAAAGGCACCGGCTTTACCTTCAACGATTACACCGGCGATGCGTTCTGGGGCGCATTGCAGCGCGCATTGGACGCATTCCGCGACAAAAAAGCCTGGCGCGGCCTGCAAGAGCGCGGCATGAAGGCCGACTTTTCGTGGAACACTTCGGCGAAAAAGTACGAGGAACTGTACCGCAAGGCCATTGATTTCCACAAGAGCTAAACGACCGCCGAACGTCATCTGTGGCCAACGGTCTGCGGTCGTGATGCACACACAACTCACAGAGGGACAAGACCATGCGCGTTCTGGCCATCATCCTGGCTGGCGGCGAAGGCAAGCGATTGAGCATCCTTTCTCAAAAGCGAGCCAAACCCGCCGTGCCCTTCGCCGGCAAGTATCGCATCATTGACTTTACGCTTTCCAACTGCGCCAACTCGAGCATTTACACCGTCGGCATCCCCACTCAATATCGTCCCCGCTCGCTGAATGAGCACATCCGCACCGGCGCGCCCTGGGACATGGACCGCATGAGCGGCGGCGTGACGCTGCTCCAGCCTTACCTGGGTCGCAGCGATTCGGACTGGTACGCGGGCAACGCCGACGCCGTCCAGCAAAACTTTGATTTCATCCGCCACAATCGGCCTGAGATGGTGCTGGTTCTCTCCGGCGACCACATCTACAAGATGGATTACGACCGGATGATTTCGTTCCACACCGAGAACCAGGCTGACCTCACGATCGCCACGGTGTCGGTGACGCCCGAAGAAGCCTCGCGCTTCGGCATCCTGGAAACGGACGACAGCTACCGCGTTATCGGCTTTGAGGAAAAGCCGGCCATGCCCAAGAGCCGTCTGGCTTCGATGGGCATTTACGTCTTTAACACCGAAGTGCTCAGCGACGCGCTCAAGGCCGACGCGGCCGATCCCAACTCTTCGCGCGACTTTGGCAAGAACATTGTTCTCAAGCTGCTCCATCAGTGCCGCGTCTTTGCTTATCCTTTCTCCGGCTACTGGGTGGACGTGGGGACGATCCAGGCTTATTGGGAAGCACACATGGCCTTGCTGGCCGACAACCCGCCGCTCGATTTGAACGACCGCGAGTGGATCATCCACACGCGGTCGGAAGAGCGGCCTCCGGTCAACATCCGCACCGGCGCGCTGGTGATGCACAGCCTCATCACCGATGGCTGCCTGATCGAGGGCACGGTCGAATACAGCGTGCTCAGCCCCGGCGTGCGTGTGGAGCGCGGCGCCGTCGTGCGCCATTCAATCGTGATGGGGGACTCGGTGATTCGCGCGGGCGCGATGGTGGATCACGCCATCCTCGACAAGAACGTGGAGGTTGGCGTGGGCGCGCACGTGGGCTTTGGCGCAGACTATACTCCCAGCCGCGCCACCGATCTTTCGTCCGGCCTGACTCTGGTCGGCAAGGGCAGCATCATCCCGCCCAACATCAAAATCGGGCGCAATTGCATCATCGCCAGCGACATGCGCCCGCAAAACTTTACCACTAACGACGTGCCCAGTGGAACAGTCATCGGCATAGTCGCCGGGGATTAAGTCATGAACAAAATCCATCTTTCGCTTGCCATTCACAATCACCAGCCCGTCGGCAACTTTGACTGGGTGTTTGAAAACGCCACGCAGTTGGCCTACGAGCCAATGATCGCCGCGCTGGAACGCCATCCCGGCGTGCGCCTGGCGCTGCACTATACCGGCCCGCTGCGCGACTGGCTGTTCGAACATCGGCCCGATCTGATGACCCGCATCCGCGCGCTCGTGGAGCGCGGACAGGTCGAGATGCTCACCGGCGGCTATTACGAGCCGATCCTCGTCGCACTGCCGGATGTGGACAAGGCCGGGCAAATCGGCAAGCTGACTGCCGCCGTCAAGAAAGATTTTGGCTACGACGCCACCGGCGCGTGGCTGGCCGAACGCGTGTGGGAGCCGCACCTGCCCAAGCCGCTGGCCGAAGCCGGCGTCCAATACACCATCGTGGACGACACGCACTTTAAATACGTGGGCCTTTCCGACGATGATCTGTTCGGCTACTATATCACCGAAGAGCAAGGCCACGCCCTCAAGCTCTTTGGCAGCTCCAAACATCTGCGGTACGCGATTCCGTGGGATACGGTCAAGAACGTCATCGAGTGGCTGCGCAGTCAGGCCGCTGTCCAGATTAATCCGGACGGCGCGCGTGTGGCCGTGATGGGCGACGACGGCGAAAAGTTCGGCCTGTGGCCCAGCACGCACGCTCACTGCTGGGAAAACGGCTGGATGGACGAGTTCTTTACCGCGCTCGAAGCCAACTCGGATTGGCTCAGCATGACGCCGCCCGGCGAATACATCACACAATATCCCGCACTCGGCCGCATCTACCTGCCCAATGCATCTTACGATGAGATGACCGAGTGGGCCTTGCCAGCGCAGCAGAGCGCCGAAATCATTGCCCTCAAGCGCCGTTTGCAAGACGAGCATCGCGACGATATTCTGCGCTATCTCAAGGGAGGGCTGTGGCGCAGCTTTATGAGCAAATACTCTGAAGTCAACTCGATGCACAAAAAGATGCTGCTGGTGAGTGACAAGGTGCACCGGATCAGGAGCCGCAAGCAGCGGGCCGCCGCGCTGGACGCGCTGTGGGCAGGTCAATGCAATTGTCCTTACTGGCACGGCGTGTTCGGCGGCGTGTACCTGTTCCACATCCGCGAGGCAACGTTCGAGCGACTCATCGCCGCCGAAGCGATGGCTGACGCGGAAACTCACGGCGACGGCGCATGGGTCTCGGCGCTTTCGAGCGACGTGGACAAGGACGGCCGCGACGAGGTGATCCTTTCG
>CAYGWJ010000291.1:0-4070 GCA_964353405.1 uncultured Anaerolineae bacterium | reverse complement strand
GCGTCTTGTACGCGTCTTGTGCGTGTCTACAATGGCAGCGGATTCATGTGTCCGCTCCACGGCCAATCGTCCGCATGCTTGCCCAACCCTTTGCGCACAGGGTTGTTCAGGATATACTCGGCAATCGTTCGCAAATCTTCTTCGGCGCGAACAATGTGATCGTAATAACGCGGCTGCCACAGCTTGCCCTGCCAGCCGACCGTCCAACTCCGGTTCGTCGCCTTGCCCTTGTACTGATCCGTGAATTTCAACGTCGAGATCCCATCCTGGCGCGGGCTGACCAGGAAATGCAAATGATTGGGCATGAGGCAATACGTGAACACGGCGCAGTTCTGGCGTTGCTCTTCTTCACGCAATACATCCAGCACAAGTTGATTCAAATCGCGGCGCACAAAGGGCGACCGGTTCATGTACGCCCGAACCGTCATAAAGTACACGCGGTTGGCATGAGTGTACAATTCAGGATCGAGCCGTTGATTGGCAAGTGGATGATATGGTTTGTCCCACGACATGACGTTATCCCACTCAACGCCCACAAGGGGCTAAACTACACCCTCACCGTAGCATAGGGCCTCGTGCCCGTCCGCCCATGATGCGTAGCATAGCGCCTTGTGCGCGTCTTGCGCCCGTTGTTATGCGCGCCCCCTCACGCCCACAAGGGGCTAAACTACACCCTCACCGTGGCATCGGGCCTCGTGCCCGTCCGCCCATGACGCGTAGCATAGCGCCTTGTGCGCGTCATTTGCCATTCGCCAGCAGGTTCTCGACGTTCTCCGCGATGCGCTCTTCCAACTCGTGCGCCTCAAGGTTGAGGGTTTCCAGTTCCTCGTTCAATTCCTCCAGCTTTTCGCTGAAATCAAAATCCTCGGCCTCGCGCTCGGCCACACCCACATAGCGGCCCGGGTTCAGGCTCCATCCCTGCGCCTCAATCTCCTTCACCGTCGCCACTTTGCACTGGCCCGCCACATCGGCGTATTTGCCTTTGGGGAAATGCTCTTTCATCAACTCGGCGCTGCCGCGCGCCGTCTCGGTTTCCTCGCCGCGATACAGCCGGACAATATTCGCCAGGAACTCGATTTGCGCTTCGGTGAACTCGCGGTGCGCGCGATCCACCTGCGTGTAAATGCTGCGCGCGTCAATAAAGAGAACGGTGTCTGCGTGCCTCGCCCCGCCCGACGATGAAGCATCGGGCTGAGACGGCGAAGGGCGATGAATCGCCCTCGACGAACCCGCTTTAGCGGGTTTTGCATTATCAGCATGGTGATTCATCACCATGCCCTTGTCCAAGAACCACAGCGTGCAGGGCAGCGTGACGGTGTAGAAAAAGTTGGAGCTAATCGCCACCATCACATCCACCACACCCGCCTCGATGAGCTGGCGGCGAATTTCCAGCTCCGAGCCGCGCGCATCGCTGGCCGAGTTCGCCATCACAAATCCGGCGCGGCCTGCCTCGTTCAACGCGCTGTAAAAAATCTGAATCCACAAATAGTTGGCATTGTCCGTTTTGGGCAGGCCGAACGGAAAGCGCGGGTCGTCCTTGATGCGCTCCCGGTCCACCTTGTCCACGTTAAACGGCGGGTTCGCCATCACAAAGTCAAAGCGGCCCACGCAGTCGTGGATGTCCTCATAGTACGAGTTGCTCTGGCGAATGTCGCCGGCCAGCCCATGCACGGCCAGGTTCATCTTGCACAGGCGCACCGTCTCGGCCACCTTTTCCTGCCCAAACACGCTGATTTCGGTGCTGGGATTCTTTTTGTGGCGGGCCACAAAGCCCGCGCTTTGCACGAACATGCCGCCCGAACCATTCGCCGGGTCCAGGACGCGCCCGTGATACGGCTCGATGATTTCCACAATCAGCGTGACGAGCGAAATGGGTGTAAAGAACTCACCGCCCCGCGTCCCTTCGCTCATCGCAAACTTGCCGAGGAAATATTCGTAAATCTTGCCAAAGGCGTCGCCTTCAATGTCCATCGCTGCGTTAAAGGTCCTGAGCAGCGTGACCAGCGTCTTGTTGTCCAGGCCGGTGTAGGTCTTGGGCAAGACGCCATCCAGGTCCTTGTTCTCCCGCTCGATAGCCGTCATCGCGGCGTTGATGGCCTTGCCAATGTCTGCGCCTTCGGGGAGATTGAGCAACGTTGAAAAGCGTGCCTCGTCGGGCAAATAGAGCACGCCCCGCGCGTGATAGTCGGTCTTGCCAATCGTCCGGCGTCCGGTTGTAGAGACGTTCCGCTGGAACGTCTCTACGGCCTGGGTGAACTTCCAATCGGCATAGCGGAGAAAAATCAGGCCGAGGACGGGCACCGAGTATTCGGACGATTTGAGCTTCGAGTTGGCGCGCAGCTCGTCGGCTGCGTCCCAGAGGCGTTTTTCGATTTCGGTATGATTGCCTGGCATAGTCACTCTTGAAGGTGGATTTGGTTTAGAGATTCGATGAAACGGGCGGCGTCCTGTTGGTCATGGGATGGGGCGGCGCGATTCTACTTTGGCAGCCTGAGACTTTTCGGCTAAAGTAGCACGCTTGGCCTTTTTGGCGTCATACACCAGGAAATGTCCTGATGAACTGCGCACCAGCGTGTCCTGAAATGGCAAAGCCGAGGTCATCGCTCGAAAGTCATTCAGCACAGATGTTTCCACAGGAACAATCTCACCGACCTTCATCCATGCCCGCATGTACTCCAAAAGGCCCAGTTTGGAATAGTACGCCGGAACAAGTTTTCTTTCCTTGGCCGGCAATTCTCGCGTGACAGCCAATAACTCGGCGCGGCACACAGAAGGCTTTTTCCAGTTCCCTTGGACAAGGTAAAGAAAAGTGGGAACGCTCTCCGCAATTTGCGTGTTGAGCAACTCGATTCGGCTGAAAGAGAAGGGGCTGCCCAGCTTTCCGAACCAGACGGCTCCGTGCTTGCCAACCACGTCATTGTGTTTGGCGACCACGTTGCCCACGCCGAACAAGCTATCGGAGAATCGAACAACAAGGTGAAAGGTTTTGCTAATCATTTTTGCTCTTGTGCTCGGTGTCTAGAGTCGCCGCACCTATTTGTGCCCAGACGCGGCCAAGCAGGTTCGAGCTTTATTATAGCCCGAATCACTTGCTTGGGTAGTCGAGTCTCTTGCCAAAATCAGCGCGCGGTGGAGTATTTCGCGCGTAGGACGGCGGACATGAGGGCGAGCACGACGAGGCATGACATACCTCCCATTCTTGACACACAGGAAACCCAGACTATCTTTGCACAAGTGCTCCAGGCCGTGCAAGAATTGTCACCCTAGGAGCAGCGCCGCTTGCACGCCGAGTTGGAAAAATCGGCCGGTCCACGACTTTATGCGCTTTGAGCAGCTTCAGCCTCACGCATGCTTCCACCTCTTTGTCTCCTTGTCCCCTTGTCCCCCCGTCACCTTGTCACAACACTTGACAACCCGAAACATCTGTGCTATTCTCCCCCTCAGAGCAATGGGCGGCTCAAAGCTGAATTGTTTCCAAGAAGAATGATCATTCTGCACAATCTACAGAATTACACAATTACAGGAGCCGTCCATGCCTCCCAACACTCAACTCGTCCGCTCGTTGCGTAGCGGCCAAATCACACTCCCCGCCGCCTTTCGGCGCGCCCTCCGCCTCGACGAAGCCATGTTCCTCCAGGTTACCCTTGAAGGCGACGAGCTGCGCATCCGCGCTTACGCCCCGGACAAGCTGGAAACCGGCTCCGATTGGCTGCGTGATGTCTACTGGTTGTTCCGGCCAGTCCGTCGCGACGCGGCTGACGTCCCTGACCAAGACATCAACACCGCCATTGACCAGGCCATCGCCCATCTGAGAGGTGACTATGCTTCACGTCGTACTTGATCCCGTCGTCATGCTCAGGGCATTGATCAATCCTCACAGCCCCTGCGGCCAACTGTTATCTGAGTATGCCGACCGTTACCGGGCTGTTTTTTCGCAATGGCGCAAAACTCACTTTGACTTGACAATCGGGGGCATCGTGGCAGACTAGACCCATCTTATCCGGCAGCGAGGAAAACATGAGAACCTCCAAAGATCTCTACCGCACATCGCCCACGATTTATCAGTGTGA
>CAYGWJ010000290.1:0-24056 GCA_964353405.1 uncultured Anaerolineae bacterium | reverse complement strand
GCAAAACTGGGTAGCATAGGGCCTTGTGCCCGCCCAACACGCCGACAAGCGGCTATGCTACGGCCTTTTGCACCAGAAACCAGACTAGTTCAAAACCTTAAGGAGTAACACACAGTGGTACGTATCAGACTTCGCCGGATCGGCTCCAAGGGACAGCCGAGTTACCGAATGATCGTGGCCGACGCGGAGGCTCCGCGCGACGGACGTTTCCTGGAAATTGTCGGCTTTTACAATCCACGCACCATGCCGGAGACAGTCCAGGTGGACGAAGCCCGCGCACTGCACTGGCTGGGTGTCGGCGCTCAACCTAGCGAGTCGGTGACTCGCCTGCTTACCAAGTGCGGAACGATGGGACGGTTTGCCCGGCTCAAATCTGGCGAAGCGTTGGACGTCTTGCTGGCGGAAGCGGCCGAGGCCGCCGCAGCTGCCCCCGCCGTCAACCCCAAGACCGCGTACGCCGAGACAGCCGGAAAAAAGGCCAACCGAAAGGCGCAGCAGGAAGCAACGTCCGCGACTGTGCAACCAGCAGCCTAGTCGCTCACCCAGCCCGCCTGGCTCCCTTTCTCTTGATCGAGTGCCTCGAACCGTCCGTCATTTCAACCTCATGGGCCAGGAAGGGAGAAGACAACATGAAAGATCTCATCGAGTACATTGCCAAGTCGCTGGTAGACGATCCTTCGCAAGTGACGGTCAGCGAGGTGGAAGGGGCCAACTCGATTATCATCGAGCTGCATGTGGCCTCGGAGGATATGGGGCGCGTCATCGGCCGGGGCGGGCGCGTAGCGAATTCCATGCGCACGCTCCTCCGCGTCATCGCAGCCAAGGAGGGCAAGCGCGTCACACTCGAAATTGTGTGATGCCTTGCTGCAGGATGGGTTGACTTGAAGCGCCACAGGCCCGTTCCTGGGAAACCGAAGAATGGCAAGATCGGATTCGAGAGGCTCGGGGAAACAGCACCTCCCTGAGCCTCGCTTTTTAGCTGTCGCGCGCGTCGTCAAGCCGTGGGGCGTGGGGGGCCAAGTGAAACTGCAAGTGCTGACCAGCTTTCCCAATCAGCTCGACCGGCTCGAGCGCGTGTACCTGGGACCCAAGGCCGTGCCGCATGACGTGGCGCGCTTTCACTGGCACAGCGGCGAATTGCTCCTGCAACTGGCCGACGTGCCCGACCGCAACGCCGCCGAGCTGCTGCGCGGCCAGCTCGTGCAGATCGCGAGCGAGGAGGCCGTGCCGCTCGAGCCGGGACAGTATTACGAGCATCAGATCCTCGGCCTGAACGTGGTCACGACCGAGGGCGAGCCGTTGGGACAAGTGGTGGAAGTGCTTGCCACCGGCGCGAACGACGTCTATGTGGCGCAAGGCCCGCGCGGCCAGGTTTTGCTCCCGGCCCGCGTCGAGGTCGTGCGCGAAATCAACCTGGAGGCGGGCACGATGACGGTGACTTTGTTGCCAGGCTTGTTGTCGGACAGCGATTGACTCGTTAGGCGCGGTTTACGCGAACACCCATCAGATGAACGACCTCCGCTATTGGATAGGCTTTAATCGCGTGTTGGGCATCGGCCCGGCCAAGCTCCGCGCGCTGCTCGATCACTTTGGCGACCTGGAGACGGCCTGGCACGCCGACTCGCCCGGCTTGCGCGAAGCGGGCCTCGACCGGCGCGCACTGGAATATTTGCTCGCCGCGCGCTCGGCGATGGACCTCGACGCCGAGGTCGCCCGCGTCCAACGCCTGGGCGCGCGGACCGTCACGTGGGACGACGCCAACTATCCGGCGCAACTCAAGTCTATCGCCGCTCCGCCTCCACTCCTTTACGTCAAAGGCGCATTCGCTCCCGCCGACGAGTGGGCCATAGCCGTCGTCGGCACACGCAAGGCGACGGCTTACGGGCGTGACGTGACCCGGTCCCTGGTGAGCGACCTGGCGCGCAGCGGCGTGACGATTGTGAGCGGGCTGGCGCGCGGGATTGACGCAACGGCGCACCAGGCTGCGCTCGACGCGGGCGGGCGCACGATTGCGGTGCTGGGTCATGGGATCGAGTATATTTACCCACCGGAACACCGCAAGCTGGCGGAGCAGATCGTTGAGCACGGCGCGCTCGTCACCGATTACGCGGTGGGCACTGCGCCGGAGGGCAAGAATTTTCCGCCGCGCAATCGCATCATCAGCGGGCTGTCGCTGGGTGTGCTCGTGGTCGAAGGCGATGTCTCGTCAGGCGCGCACATCACTGCCGACTTTTGCCTGGAGCAAGGGCGCGACGTGTTCGCCGTGCCCGGTAACATTTTGCAGCGGAGCAGCCGCTTGCCCAACACACTCATCCAGCAAGGCGCGATGCCCGTGCTGTCTGCACAAGACATTCTCGAGCAGTTGAATCTGACGATGGTGGCGCAACACGCCGAGGCCCGGCAAGTGATTCCAGCCGATGCGACGGAAGCACAACTTTTAGGATTACTCTCCGCCGAGCCGGTGCACATTGACGACATCCGCCGCGAGACCGATCTGCCGATCGCGCAAGTGTCCAGCACGCTCGCCTTGATGGAACTCAAGGGCATGGTGCGGCAGGTGGGCGGCATGAACTATGTGATCGCGCGCGAGAATCAGGCGACGTACAAAGTGGACTGATACGTGACGCGTGACCCAAAGGAGGCGCAAGGCTCACGCAGTCCGTATCACACATCAGGTATCGAGGAAGGTTCAATGACCACAGACCACTATTTCGCATTGATCATGGCCGGAGGCTCCGGCACGCGGCTGTGGCCGCTCAGCCGCCAGGCGCGCCCCAAGCAAGCCTTGCGTCTGGTGGGCGACCGGACGATGTTTCAACATTCGGTGGAGCGGCTGAACCCGGCGTTCACGCCAGAGCGCATGTTCGTAGTGACCGCGATGGAACAGGTGGGCACGCTCTTGCAGCAAGCGCCCCAATTGCCCGGCGGCAACTTTATCGTGGAGCCACTTGCGCGCGGAACAGCTTCGGCCATTGGCCTGGCCGCTCTGTTCCTGCGGCGACAAGACCCGGATGCGACGATGGCCGTACTGACGGCTGACCATTACATCGTGGATGATGAAGCTTTTAGGCGCGTGCTGTTGGCGGCGTATCAGGTGGCGCAACAGGGATTTCTCGTGACGCTGGGCATCAAGCCGACCTTTGCCTCGACAGGTTTTGGCTACATCGAGCGCGGCGAGACACTCACGGAAGTAGAGGGGCTGGCAGCGTACCGCGTGAATGCGTTCCGCGAAAAACCCGATGCGGCTACAGCAGAATCGTTCGTGACCGATGGCCTGCACACCTGGAACAGCGGGATGTTCATCTGGCGTGTGGACCGCATCCTGGTCGAGATGCAGCGACAGATGCCGCGCTTTTATGACCAACTGATGCAGATTGATGCCGCGTTGGGCACTGACCGCGAATCACTGGTGCTGAGCTACGTCTGGCCGCGCGTGGCCGCGCAGACGATTGACTATGGCATCATGGAAGGCTCGCAAGATGTGGCCGTGATCCCCGCCGACATCGGCTGGAGCGACATTGGCAGTTGGGCCACGCTGCTGGATATTTTGCCAGGCGACAAGGATGGCAACGTCGTCATTGACGCCGACCACATGGGCGTGGACACAACCCAGACGTTGGTGTATGGCAACAATCGCCTCGTGGCGACCATCGGCGTGTCCGACCTCGTCATCGTAGATACGGACGACGTGCTGCTGATCTGCTCGCGCGACCGTGCGCAGGAAGTAAAAAAGATCGTCGAAAAACTGCGCACGGATGGCGGTACGAAATATCTCTAGACCGCAAAGGACGCCAGGATCGCAAAGCAGTCAGGGGTCTCGGCGTTCTCTGCGCTCTTGGCGGTGGAAAAGTTGGCCGAGCCTATCCTCGCTTACTGCTTCAAGTGCAAGGCCAAGCGCGAGATGCAAGACCCGCAGCCGGTGTTCCTCGGCAACGGGAGCCCAGCCACGCAGGGCGTGTGCGGCGAGTGCGGCACTCGCCTGACGCGGATGGGCCGCACGCCTGCGCACGATACCCTCATTCCACCCCCTCGCCCCGCCGGGGAGAACGTTGTGGAGAGGCGTAATCCCACGCACTCCAAAACACGCCCCAAGCCACAAGCCCATATCGTTGAACACGGCTCTAAACTCGTGATCGTTGAATCGCCGGCCAAGGCGCGCACGGTCGGCAAGTTCTTGGGCCGAGGCTACACCGTCAAAGCGTCCATCGGCCACATCCGCGATTTGCCTGCGAACCGCATGGGCGTGGACGTGGAGCACGACTTCTCACCTCGCTACGTTATCCCCGAAAAAAAGAAGGCCGTGGTCAAAGCGTTGCGCGAGGAAGCCAAGAGTGCCTCGGCGTTGTATCTGGCCACCGACCCTGACCGCGAAGGCGAAGCGATCTCGTGGCATTTGGAGCAGGCGCTCGCGAAAGAGATTACGGGCAAGCTGGTGCAGCGCGTCGAGTTCCATGAAATCACGCACGATGCGGTTGACCACGCTTTTGCGAACCCGCGCACGGTGGACATGGATCGCGTGGACGCTCAGCAGGCGCGGCGCATCCTGGACCGATTGGTGGGCTACAAGCTCAGCCCGCTCTTGCGCGACAAGATGGGCCGCAAGGGCTTGAGCGCCGGGCGCGTGCAAAGCGTAGCCGTACGGCTCGTCGTGGAACGCGAGCGGGAGATTCAGGCTTTTGTGCCGGTCGAGTATTGGAGCATCGAGGCGGAGCTGGCCAAGCGAACGGGTAACGCTCAATCGTTCATCGCCAGGCTCGTCAAGATCAACGGACAGGACGCCGATCTCAAGACGCGCGACGACACACAGAAGATCGTCGCCGAGCTGGAAAAGGCAGCCTACGTCGTCACGCGTGTGGACCAGCGCGAAAAGCGCCGCTACCCGGCTGCGCCGTTCACCACCAGCACGCTGCAACAGGAAGCGTCCAAGAAACTCGGCTGGGCTGCCAAGCGCACGATGGGCGTGGCGCAATTTCTGTATGAAGGCGTGGACGTTGGCAATGGCCAGCGTATGGGCCTCATCACGTACATGCGCACGGACAGCACCGCCATCGCCCCGGTCGCCCAGGCCGAAGCGCGCGACGTGATCGCCAAGAAATATGGCGCCGAGTTTCTCCCGCCCACGCCGCCGATTTACAAGACCAAAGCCAAAGGCGCGCAGGAAGCACACGAAGCGATCCGCCCGACGGCCGCTTACCGCGAGCCGGCCGCGCTCAAGCCCTTTCTCGAGCGCGACCAGTACCGCCTTTACGATCTGATTTGGAAACGCTTTATCGCTTCGCAGATGGCCCCGGCGATTTTGGATGTGACGAGTGTGGATGTGACGGCGACTGTAGGGCAAGTTTGCAACTTGCCCTACCTTTTCCGAGCGACTGGATCGGTCGTCAAGTTTCCCGGCTTTCTGGCCGTGTATGAAGAAGCGAAGGAAGAGGGTGAAGCGCCGGGCGACGATGAAGAAGGCAAAGGCGTGCGACTGCCGCCACTGGCGGTGAACGAGCCGCTCGATTTGCTCAAGTTGATGCCCGAACAGCATTTCACCCAGCCACCGCCGCGTTACACCGAAGCATCTCTCGTCAAGGCGCTGGAGGAATACGGCATCGGTCGCCCGTCCACGTACGCGCCGACTTTGACCACGATCCAGACACGCGGTTACGTGGGCAAAAACGGAAAACAACTCGTGCCCACCGAGCTGGGCTTTATCACGAACGACGCGCTCGTCGCCAACTTTTCACAGTACGTGGACGTGGGCTTTACAGCCCAGATGGAAGAGCAGCTCGACGAGGTGGCCGAGGGCAAGCTCAAGTGGGTGGGAATGCTGCGCGACTTTTACGCGCCGTTCGCGGAGAGCGTCGAGCGCGCGCAGGCGACGATGCCTCAAGTCGAAATCAAGCCCGAGCCGACGGGGCAGATGTGTCCCGACTGCGGCAGTCCGCTCGTGATCAAGCTGGGGCGATTTGGCAAATTCATTGCGTGCAGCAACTATCCAAGCTGCCGCCACACCGAGCCTATCCGGGTCAAGACCGGGGTCAAGTGCCCCAAGTGTGGCCAGGACATTGTCGAGAAGCGCACAAAAAAGAAGCGCGTCTTTTACGGCTGCGCTGGCTACCGGGCGGGCGATCCCAACTCGTGCGATTTTACAACGTGGAAGCGTCCGCTGCCTCAGCCGTGTAACAAGTGCGGCGGTTTGCTCGTCGAGGCGGGGAAGAATGTTGCACAATGCATCAAGTGCGAGGAGCGGGTTGACCTGACAGCCGACTAGTTCCGCAGGTGCAACGGAGGGGATACGCCACATGAAATCCTTTCGCAAAGAATTATGGTTTAACGTTCCAGGGCGGCGGGCATTTATCAACATCACATCTCTGGTTGAGCAGTGCTTGCGCGAAAGTGGCATCAAGGAGGGCCTGGTGCTGGTGAACGCGATGCATATCACCGCGTCTGTTTTCATCAATGACGACGAAACTGGCCTCCACGCGGATTACGAGGCCTGGCTGGAACAGTTAGCGCCTCACGAGCCGGTCAGCCGCTATCGTCACAACGATACGGGCGAAGACAACGCCGACGCGCACATAAAGCGGCAAGTCATGGGCCGGGAAGCCGTCGTGGCAGTCACGGAAGGCAAGCTCGACTTTGGGCCGTGGGAGCAAATCTTTTATGGCGAGTTTGACGGAGGCCGCCGCAAGCGGGTGCTCGTCAAGATCATCGGCGGGTGAAGCAGGCAAGGTCGTTGTCGGCCCCCAAGGTTGTCGAAACCTTGGCAAGGGCACAGTTGTTCGCAGGCATGATATGGCTACTGAACTATCGAACGATCGCACCAACGAACTAACTCACTACCTCGACCGCTTTGTGACGTATCTCGTCGCCGAGCGGGACGCTTCGCCGTACACGGTCAAAAACTACTCGCACGAAATCGCCGAGTTCATCGAGTTCGCCAGGGAGCAGGACGTGACACAGCTCGATCAGATTGATCGAAATGTCTTGCGAATGTACCTCACCTGGCTGGCCGCGGAGGACAAGGCCAAGTCCAGCATCGCCCGGCGACTGTCCGAGCTGCGCTCGTTCGGCAAGTTCCTGGTGCGCCAAGACACGCTCAAGGTCAACGTGTTTGATTCGGTCAGCGCGCCCACGCCGGGCAAGCGCCTGCCGGAATATTTGGAACACGACGAAGCCGTGGCGCTGGTCACTGCGCCGGACACCAGCACACCCGCCGGTTTGCGCGACCGCGCGATTCTGGAAGTGATGTACGCGGCGGGCCTGCGCGTCAGTGAGCTGGTGGGCCTGAACGTAGACAGCGTGGATTTTTCACGTCGGCAGGTGCTGGTGTGGGGCAAAGGCGGCAAGGAGCGCGTGGCGCTGCTCGGCCAACCGGCCGTTCACGCGCTCGAGGCCTACCTCCGCGATGGCCGCCCGCACTTGCTCAAGGGCAAATCGTCGCGTGCGCTCTTTTTGAATCAGCGCGACAGCCGGCGCTTGACGACGCGCGCGGTGGGCATGCTGCTAAAAAAGTACGCCAAGCGCGCCGGAGTGCGCGAAGCGGGCCGTGTCCACCCGCACCTGCTGCGTCACACCTTTGCCACTCACCTGCTCGACGGCGGCGCGGACTTGCGCGTGGTGCAAGAGCTGCTTGGCCACGCCGACCTGGCGACGACACAGATCTATACGCATGTCACGCAGGCACGGGCGAGAGAGGTGTATCGAAAGGCACATCCCAGATCAGATGAAAGACCGCCTCGCGCGACGAATGACGAATGACAAATTCGTCTTTGGGCGACAAGGGGTCCTTTGTCAAACCCAACCGAAAGGAAACTCGATGCGACGAGACAAGCTCAGACAATCCCTGGCTCAATCCCAAGAGGGGCCCGACGCATTGCTCGTGTATCAACCGGAAAATCGGCGCTACCTCTCCGGCTTTACCGGCTCGGAAGCGATGCTGCTCATCACTAAAGACCACGCGGTGCTGGCCACGGACTCGCGCTACTGGGAGCAGGCCGAGCGTGAAGCGCCCGATTTTTCGCTGTTCAGGGTCACAACCCGCTACGTCATGCAGATGACAGACCTGCTGGCGGCCGCCGGCCATCCCAAGCATATCGGCTTTGAGAGCACATTCATCACCGTGGACCTGCTCGATCAATTGACCGATGCCGCGCCCGACGTCGAGTGGATCGCGACGAAAGACATGGTCGAGGATTTGCGCGTGATCAAAGACGAGAGCGAGATCGCGCTGATGCGGCGCGCGGCGCGCATCGCCGACGAAGGATTCGAGTTCCTGTGCAAGACGCTACGGCCCGGCATGACAGAGCATGAGGCCGCGTGGGAACTGGAAGCCCACATGCGGACGCACGGCGCGGACAAGCTGGCCTTTGACCTCATCGTGGGCAGCGGAGCGGGCGGAGCCGAGCCGCATCACCACAGCGGCCCGCGCGTGATTGAAGCCGGCGAGCCGATTGTGCTCGATCTGGGCGCGCGAGTCAACGGCTACAACTCGGACCTGACGCGCACAATCTGCCTGGGCCGGCCGAAAGATGATCGCTTCATGGAAATCTATTCGATCGTGCTGCGTGCGCAAAAAGCCGCCTTGAACGGCATCCGCGCCGGAATGACGGGCATTGAAGCGGACAGGCTCGCGCGCGACGTGATCGTGGCGGCGGGCCACGGCGACCATTTCGGCCACGGGCTGGGGCATGGCGTGGGGCTGGCCGTTCACGAAGAGCCGCGCGCGGGCCGCCTGGCCGAAGACGTGATCCCGGCCGGCAGCACGCTGACGGTGGAACCGGGCATTTACCTGCCCGGCTGGGGTGGCGTGCGGATTGAGGATTTAACACTTGTTGGCGAAAATGGTGTACAATTGCTGAGCCATGCAAGTAAAGAGCCGCTAGTCCTTTGAAACCCAAAGACGAGGTGAAAACCATGAACGCACTCTTGAATCAGAAGCCTCAAGTCCTTGCCTTCGGAGCCTTGGCCATCGGTTTGATTGTCGGCCTGGTCATCGGCTGGGTAATCTGGCCGGTGAGCCTCTCCAGCGTCGCGCCGGTTGACTTGCACACCGGCTACCGCGACTATTACCTGTCCATGGTCGCCAACGAGTACAGCGTGACGCATGATCTGAACGCCGCCAAGAACATGTTGGGCGCGGACAATCCTAACAACGTGACCAAATGGCCATCCAAGGACATCGCCACCGCCATGCGGAAGCTGGCCCTGACCCGCGCCAACAGGGCCCAACTCGAAGCGCTGGCGGCTGACCTGGAGAAGAGTGTTCCAGCGGCACAGCCTTCCGGCGGCACCAATTGGCTGGTGGTGTTTTGCAGCGCCGTGGTATTGCTGCTGCTGATTGCGGCTTTCATCGTGATTTTGCTGCCGCGCCTGCGGGGCGGCGGCGCGCCCAAGGAGCAGGCCATGGCGGTTCGCAGCGCGCTTGGCAGCAAGGCCGTGGAAGCGACTGCGTGGGCGGGTGAGGCGGAAAAGCCGCTGGCCCAGTTTGTCACCACGTATGAGATCGGCGACGACCGCTACGACACCTCGTTCAGCATCGAAACGGCGTCCAGCGATTTCCTGGGCGAGTGCGGTGTGGGCATCAGCGAAACGGTCGGCACAGGCAGCCCGGACAAGGTGACCGCGTTCGAGGTGTGGCTGTTCGACAAGAACGATATCCGCACCGTGACCAAAGTCTTGATGAGCGAGCACGCTTTCGGCGATTCGGCCTTGCGCGCCAAACTGGCGACCAAGGGCGAGCCAGAACTGGCAAGACCCGAAGCGGCCGTCGAGCTGGAAACGGCTACGCTCAAGGTCCGCACGCGCGTCGTCGAGATGGACTATGGCACGGGCGACCTGCCACCTAACAGCTTCTTCAACAAGGTCGTGCTGGAACTGGCGGCCTGGCCCAAGGAAACACCGGCGGCCGCTGCGCCAGCCGGGCCAGCCGCGTAAACAAGCGGTTTGATCTGGATCACCAAAGTAAAACCCCGGCCTTGTTTCAAGAGCCGGGGTTCTGAACCTGGCTGGGGAGGAAGGGTTCGAACCTTCGAATAACGGATCCAAAGTCCGCCGCCTTACCACTTGGCTACTCCCCAAGATTTCGCGGTCATTGTACCACAGGCGCGCAAGCGGTCAAGTCAAAACGATCAGACCTTCGAGGTTTTTCAAACCTCGAAGGTCTTGTCCTTAAGCAACGGATAACGGAAGAACATGTTGCGTTCGTCGTGGCTCGGTTCCATCACACCTTGCCCGACAGCAGGTTGGCGGCCAGCGCCGCATAGACGCGCGCTGCGCCGACCACATCGTCAAGGCGCACCTGGTCATCCACCGTGTGGGCAAGTTTTTCGTCGCCCGGCCCCAGTCCAATGGTCGGAATCCCGGCCACGCCCGCTGTATACGCTCCATCCGTCGAAAACGGAAACTGGCTCATCTTGGGGCGTGCGCCCAATTCCTCGCGCGCGGCTCGCTCCATCGCCTGCACCAGCGGTTGGTTTTCGTCTGTGACCCACGCGGGAAACGTGGCGTGCTGAGCGGCCGGGTAGCCGGTAAAACTCGTCGAGCGATATTCGAGCACGCGCACGTCGGCGCGCACCCGCTCGCGCGCGATGACGGCTTGTACCTCGGCCAGCGCTTTGGCTTCGTTTTCGCCCAGTGTCAATCGGCGATCAATGACGAACGAACAGCAATCGGGAACCACGTTGCGCGAGCCGGCCTCGCTTATAATCTGCGTCACGGCCAGGCTGCCGGGGCCGAGGAAGCGATCATTGCCCAGATTGCCGGCAAGAATCTCCATGCCAAAGATAAGGCGCGCCGCAGCGTACACCGCATTCTCGCCCAAGTCAGGCTGGCTGGCATGGCAGGCGCGGCCATGCGTGTTCACTTCCAGCTCGACCCGCCCGCGCTGGCCCCGCGCAAGGGTCATGGACGACGGCTCGCCCAGCACCACCCAGTTGGGCCGGAGGCCTTCCTCTTCGACCAGCACGCGCACCGCCAACCCTTCGCACGGCTCTTCCTGCACGACGCACGCGACGATCAAATCGCCCTTGAGCGGGACGCGCTGCTCGACGAGCAGCTTGCCTGCATAGACCATCGCCGCGAGCGCGCCCTTCATGTCGCACGCACCCAATCCATACAGCACGCCGTTTTCGATTTCGGCTCCGAACGGGTCGTGCTTCCAGGCCGAGCGGTCAGATACCCCCACGGTATCCATGTGCCCATCGAGCAAAAGCACCGGGCCGCCGTTGCTCCCAATGCGCCCTACGACGTTGCCGATCCGGTCCTGGGCCACATCGCGAAAGCCGACGGCGCGCATCTCGTCGGCGATGCGCTCAGCCACCGCGCCTTCCTGACACGAAAAGCTGGGCGTGCGAATCAGGTCGCGCAGGAATTCGACCATCCGCTTTTGATCTGGGGTGGAAAGCTGAAACATATGTTATCCGTTCGCAAGTCTAGCGTACCAACAACACCGGGCACTTGGCATGTTGGATGACTTTATGGCTGACGCTGCCCAAGAGCAGTCCGGCCAGCCGGCCCAATCCGCGCGTGCCCATGACAATCAGGTCACAGTTGTGCGTTTCGGCTTCTTCAAGGATTGCTTCTGCGTCGGGGGCTTGACGCAACCCAGTGGTGATGTCAGACACGCACGCCGAGGCATGTTCCATCGCGCGCTGCAATATCGCCTCGCCCGTCTGGATGCGAAGCGCAATAATGGCCTCGATGTCGGCCTCGCTCATCATCGCGTCTGTAAACAGAGGCGGGTAGGCATGCACCAGGCGCAACGTTGCGCCGTATTTCTGCGCCAGGTCGCACGCTACGTTCAGCGCATGCAGCGCGTGGTCGGAACCGTCAACTGGGACAAGAATGTTGTTGAACATACGCAATCAGTAGGCCCCCTTTCGAGACAGCACTGTCGGCACGGTTCGCAACAGAATGCGAACGTCCAGCGCCGGAGAATAGTTCTCGATGTAGAAAATGTCCAGCAGGCATTGCTCGTCGAACGTCAAATCGCTGCGGCCCGAGACCTGAGGCAGGCCCGTGATGCCCTGCGGCGCCTCGAGCCGCTGCTTGTGCCATTCCTGATACTGCGCGACTTCCGAGGGCAACGGCGGGCGCGGCCCGACAAAGCTCATCTCGCCGCGCAGGATGTTGTAGATTTGTGGCAGCTCGTCCAGGCTGATGCGCCGCAAAAAGCGACCCACGCGCGTCATCCGGGGATCGTCCTTGATCTTGAACAACGGCCCGGTCGCCTCGTTGAGCTGCCTCAAGCGTTCCTGCTCGGTTTCGGCGCCCTCACGCATCGAACGGAACTTCCAGCATAGGAATTCCTTGCCGCCTTTGCCCACGCGAACTTGCTTGAACAGGATAGGGCCGGGGCTATCGAGCCGGATGGCAAGCGCGATGAGGGCCATGAACGGAAGGGCAACCAGGCCGCCCAGCCCGGCCAGCGTCAAGTCCATCACCCGCTTGATGGCCAGCGAGCTGCCGCGAATCGTGACCGGCTTGACGCCGAGCAGCGGAATGCCGCCCAGATCATCCATATCCACGCGCGAGAGCGTGAGTTGGAAAATGTCCGGCACAAAGCGCACGCGGACGCGCGCGCGCTCGCACTGCGTGATGAGATTCAGGATTTTGCGGTGATACGTCCACGGCAGCGCGATGATGACTTCGGTGATGCACTCGGCGCCCAGCACCCCGGCCAAATTGTCCAACCCGCCCAGCGCTTTGAATGGGCCGATATCCGTCTCGCCTTTTTCCGGGTTGTCGTCCAGGAAGCCGATGATGCGATAGCCCAGTTCAGGCCGGGCGACGACGGTGCGCATCACCGTGCGGCCCACCTCGCCAGCGCCAATGATCAACACGCGGTCCACTCCCACGCCGCGCGCGCGCATCCGCCAGAACACCACCGCCACAAACGCCCGGCTTGCGGAAAGAAACAGGACGATCAGGACGCTGGCATAGAGAAAGATCAGCCGCGAGTAAAGCAAGGGGCGATAGACGAGCGCCACCACGATCATCACGACGATGCCGGTGGTGGCGCTGCTGGTCAGTGCGTAGATGACATCCAAGAGCGACGAGCCGCGCCGACGGTCGTACACGCCGTCGAGCCGGAAAATCAAGAGCAGCAGCGCCGTGAGCAGCACGGCGACCGGGAGGTAGACCGAGAACGGGTTGTTGTTGGCCGGGTCCACAGCGCGGAACCACTGCCAATCGTAGCGGATGATGTACGAGACGTATAACGCCAGGTTGATGAGAACGACGTCGCTGGCGACCAGGGTCCAGGTGAGCCAGCGGGGCAGATGTCGCGGCATTTTTATCTATTCACCTGCAAGCACGTGGTGATACACGGCCGCCGTGCGGCTGGCCGTTGACTCCCAGGTAAACCTCGCGGTGCGGGCGATGCCTCTGGCCCGCGCTTCTTCGCGCCAGGCGCTGTCCGTCAGCGCGCGATAGAGTGCTGCCGTCAGCGCGCCCACGTCGTCCGGCGAAACGGTCAGTGCGGCGTCGCCGGCCACCTCCGGCAGTGATGAAGCGGTGGACGTGACCACCGGCGTGCCGCTGGCCATCGCCTCCAGCACAGGCATCCCAAAGCCCTCATAGTATGACGGGAACGCAAACACATCCGCCGCCGCGTACCACAGCGGCAACTCGTCGGCGGGGGCGTAACCGGCAAAGATAATGCGCTCCTTTAGGTTCAATCGTTCGACGGCGGCCAAGATCGGATCGTAATACCAGCCCTTGCCGCCCACCAATACCAATTTGAGATTTCGCGCACTCGCAGGCTGTGCCGAGATTTGAGCGAATGCCTCGATCAACCCGATCAGATTCTTGCGCGGCTCGAGCGTCCCGACGAACAAGATGAAATGATCAGGCAGCGAATGGGCGCGGCGAAATTCGACCACCTCACCCGGTGAGCGCGGATGAAACTGCGCGTCCACGCCGTGCGGGATCGCCTCGACCCGCCGGCCCGGCACACCATAGAGCCGGATGACGTCGGCGCGCGTGTTTTCCGAAACGGCGATGATGCGCGCGGCGCACTGGCACGAGAGTCGCGTCAAGAGCCGCAAGTACACGGCCTTTACGCCATGAAACAGATCCGGATACAGCACAAAGCTCAGGTCGTGAACCGTGACGACGGTCGGGCATGGCTGCGCGAGTGGCGAGACGAACGCCAGCCCGTGCAACAGATGCAGCTGCGCCTGCCGTGCTGCAAGCGGCTGGACAAACTGTTCCCACACGATGCGCGCCCAGGGCTGCGCCGTCGGCCAGCGCGTCGAACGCACCGGCAGCGCGCCGATGAGTGCTGCAGCGGCCCGGTTCGCAAACGCCGTGTAACGTAACCCGGCATCAGCGGAGGGCAGCCGCCTCAACAGTTCGGCGATGTATCCATGAATCCCGGCGCTGCGATACCCGGCGGTCCCGGAAAGCAATTGCGCGTTCAGCCCGACGTGCGGGCGTGTATCCGTCATGGTTTGCCTGGACAAGGTTAGAATGTATTATACCATTGGGGTAACGGGTGCGGTAGTCGGCTTGTCGGTTCGTTGAAGTGTTCCGCATTCCGTGCTATCATGCTGCAAACGGAACTCGAGGGAATTTAATGCCGGTCGAAATTGCGTTGAATGACATCGTTCGAATGAGAAAGCTGCATCCGTGCGGAGGCTACGAGTGGCGCGTCGTTCGACTGGGCGCGGATATTGGCATCAAATGCCTCACGTGCGGACGGCGCGTGCTGCTGCCTCGCTCCGAATTCGAGCACAGACTCAAGACAATCGTTCAGAAGGCAGAGGACAAGCAACAGTGAAAGTCAGTCGTCTGCGGTCCGTGGTCAGCCGTCGTCAAAACTCGTCGTCGCTGAGGCTGGACATGCCGGTCGGTGAGCCGACGAGCACTTCGCGGAACCGAGCGCCCTCTTCCGCCGGGCCGACCACGCCCTTTTGCTCCATCAGATCAATCAGCCGCGCGGCGCGCGTGTAGCCGATTTGCAGCTTGCGCTGAAGCAGAGAGATGGAAGCTCGCCGCTGCAACTTGACCACCTCGATGGCGCGCTCCAGCAGGTCATCTTCGTGCGATTCTTTGGATTTTTCCACCCGCGCGCGCATGTCTTCCCACAGCGGCGGTTGAACCGTCGGCCTGGCTTGCACTTGCGGAATTTCCGCAGCCGACGTGTCGGCCAGGCCGCGCATCCCCTTCCAGTGCCGCACCAGCCTGGTGATCTCTTTATCGGAGACGAAACAGCCCTGCAAGCGCACCGGCTGGCCCGAATCCGGCGAGACGAACAACATATCGCCTCGACCCAATAACTTCTCTGCGCCGGGGCCATCCAAAATCACGCGGCTGTCCACCGACGACGCGACCGCGAACGAAATGCGCGCCGGGAAATTCGCCTTGATGAGTCCCGTTACCACATCCACCGACGGGCGCTGTGTGGCGAGGATCAGGTGGATGCCGGTGGCGCGCGCCATTTGCGCCAATCGGCAGATCGTGCGCTCGGTCTCGTCAGGCGCGAGCATCATCAGGTCAGCCAGCTCGTCAATGATGACGACAATGTAGGGCAGCTTTTCCAATCGCTCCACACCTTCGGAGACATCTTTTTGCGCGGCGACGCGAGCGTTAAAGTCGTCAACGTTGCGCGCGCCCGCCTTGGCAAACTTGTGATAGCGGGTGTCCATCTCGCGCGTCACCCACTGCAATACGCCCACCACGCGCTCCAAGTCCACCACCACCGGCACGAGCAGGTGTGGGATGTTGTTGTACGTCGTCAGCTCCACGCGCTTGGGGTCAACCATGAGTAAGCGCAAATCGTCCGGCGTGTTGCGCGCAAGCAGACAGCAGATGATGGCATTGACGCACACCGACTTGCCGGAGCCGGTCGTCCCCGCAATGAGCAGGTGCGGCATCGCGGCCAGGTCTGCCGACACGGGCTGGCCGGAAACATCTTGCCCCAGCGCAAACGCCAGCTTGCTCTTTTTGCTCACCTTGGCAAAGTTGTCCGATTCCATCACGTCGCGTAGAGCCACAAGTGCAGTCTCGGCGTTGGGCACTTCGATGCCCACGACGTTGCGGCCCGGCACCGGCGCTTCGATGCGGATGGTCCTGGCCGCCAGCGCCAACGCCAGATCGTCGGCCAGCGCCGTGATGCGCGAGACCTTGACCTTGGTCTGCTTGCCGTCGCGCGCGGTGACAAAGCCCGGCTCCACGCCAAACTGGGTGATGGCCGGCCCGCGATTGACCTCGACGACTTTGCCTTCCACGCCCAGATGATGCAGCGTCTCTTCGATGACGTGGGCTTTGGAACGCAGGTCGTCTTCCGAGAGCGCGGCTTCGCCGCCCTGCTCCAAGATCTCTTCGACCTTGGGCAACTCCCACGCCACCGCCGGAATGGGCGCGGCCCGGTAAAGCGGTCCGCTCGGCGCTGCCGATGTCGAGGCAGCCGACGGCTCGCCCAACACGCGCGGTAAGGCGGCGGGCGGCGTTCGAGGTCGCTTGGGTTCGCGCGTGGCTTCTGAGGTTGGCTCTTGCGCACCCTGGGCCATCGAGCGCGCGTTAGACGAACCGTTGTTGATGACGAGCGACTTGCCGTCGGCAGCCGGTCTGGGGCGACGCAGGTAAACAACCAACGCTGTCAGCGGCTTGAGCAGCTGGCTGGGCGTCACCTTGAGCGACATGACCAGCGCCACCAGCCACCAGGCCAACAGCAGGACGACCGTGCCGATCGGGTTAATGGCCGCATCGAGCGTGTTTTGCAGCCACACTCCAATACTTCCGCCGTCGAGGCCGATCATCTGCAGCGTGAGCAGGCAGGCCAGGAATGCCAGCACGTAGCCAATGAGCTGCTCACCGGATGGCTTGGGCACCTGGTCAAAGCGGCGCAGGAGCAGCCAGATGCCCACGGCAATGAGCGCCAGCGGCACAATGAACACACCGCCGCCAAAAATGCTGCTCAACCCGTCCAGCCACCAGCGGGTAAAGTCGCTCTTGGCGCTCGGCAGCAGGCTGAGCACGGTGATGCCGCCAACCGCCACGAGCAAGATGCCGAGGATGTCCAGCTTTTGGTCGAGCGTCAGGTTGACCTGGATTTGATGCGTTTGAGGCCCTTGCGGTTTGCCTTTGCCGCCCGCGCGTGATCTGGGTTTGGAGCTTTTGGGTTTAGAGCTTGCCATAGGTGTAAAACAGAAACAAGTGTTCGGTCTGCGCTCATTATAGCACAAAGTGTCAGCGGGAACATGACAACGAATTTGGGATGGAGCGAATTCGTTGCGCTTGGAATTCAGTGTTGCCGGCTCGGCAAGCCTGGGTCGGTGCATCTGGCTATTACGTTCCCGACGAGGGATTAGTGCAGGTCCTCGGCAATCTCCCCAAGCTGCTCTAGCGCCGCCTGCAAGTCTTCGACAATCTCGGCGGCCAGCACATCGGGATCGGGCAAGTTGGCCGTATCCTCCAGCGATTCATCCCGCAGCCAGAAAATGTCCAGGTTGACCTTGTCCCGCGCCATCAACTCATCGTAGGTATAGACGCGCCAGCGCCCCTGCGGGTTTTCTTCCGACCACGTGGGCTTGCGTTTGTGGCGATTCTGCGGTTTGAAGCACGCCACAAACTCGTCCAGGCGTTCCCGCGTGAGCGGGTTCTGCTTGAGCGAAAAGTCAATGTTGGTGCGCAGGTCGTAAATCCATAGCTTGGCCGTCCACGGCTTTTCGCGCGCGGGCCTGCGATCAAAGAACAGCACATTCGCCTTGACGCCTTGCGCGTAAAAGATACCGGTCGGCAAACGCAGCAGTGTGTGGACATCGCACTCGTGCAGCAACTTGCGGCGGATCGTCTCGCCCGCGCCGCCCTCGAACAGCACGTTATCCGGCACGACAACCGCTGCGCGCCCGTGTATCTCTAACAACGTCTTGACGTGCTGGACAAAGTTGAGCTGCTTGTTGCTGGTGGACGTCCAGAAATCGTCGCGTACAATCGTCTGCGACTCGCGCTCGACCTCGCCTTTTTCGTTGACGATGGTCACGCTGCTCTTTTTGCCGAAGGGGGGGAAGGGGTCAGCACCAGGCTAAAGCGCAGGCCAGGGTCAGCCGCCAGGCTATCAGCCACGCGAATGGGGCTCTCGCCGCCCCCTGACGGGGACGTTCCGCCGTTCGCGCCAATACCGTGCAGGTACAGGTTCATCACGCACAGCCGCGCGGTATTGTCCACAATCTCCCAGCCGTGCAGCGCCTTGTGCCGCAGATGATCCCACTGGTCGCGGTCGAGCGGGCCATGCTCCCGGACGACGTGATCGTGCACCGCCAGCAAAAAGCCACCCGTGCCGCACGCAGGATCCGCAATCGTCTGCCCCGGCTGCGGGCGCATCACGTCCACCATCGCCTTGATGAGCGGGCGCGGCGTAAAGTATTGCCCCGCGCCGGATTTAATGTCCTGCGCGTTCTTTTCCAGCAGCCCTTCGTAAATGTCGCCTTTGATGTCAATATCCAGCCCTGTCCAGGTTTCACCGTCAATCATCTCCACCAGCCGCCTGAGCTTGGCGGGGTCCTGGATGCGGTTCCGCGCCTTGCGAAAGATGACGCCGATCAGCCCGGAGCGCTGGCCGAGTTCCTTGAGGATTCGCAGGTATTGGCCTTCGAGTGCATCGCCGTCCAGCCGGAGCAGGCTCGACCAGCTCAGGTCCTGCGGTATGGCGCTCTTTTTCCCAGCTCGCGCACCTGCTCGTCGGCCATCTTGAGAAAGAGCAGGTAAGTCAGTTGCTCCACATAGTCGCCATACGAGACGCCGTCGTCGCGCAGGACGTTGCAGTAATTCCACAGGCGTTGAACGATGGTTGAAGATTGGCTCGACATCGGTCATGAATCTTTGAACAAGGCCTGAATGCGCATGCGCCCTACCACCCGTCGTCATCAAAGCCTGGCGGATGGCCCATGATGATTACCTCTTTACCATCCTTCATCCGAACCCGCCGTCCCACCTTCTGCTCAAAACGCATAATCTCTTCGGGCCGCTGGCCGTTCCGGCACAGAAAATCTATTTCCTTCGTCGTGAAGGATGGTGTGTCTGGCCCTTCCGGCAGCGAGAGCACCTGGCGGATCAAATGCTCGCGGGCGGCGATCAGGTCGCGCGGCAGGCGGATGCTTGATTCGCGATTGCAGTCCAACGCCGTCAGGATTTTCTGCTTGGCCTCAACCGCGGTGATCGGTTTCAGGCGCATCCCGCCCTGGTTCCATTCCCCCAAAAAATCCTTGATCGCCCTCTCAGGCGTTCGCTGCGGATAGAATATGATGTCTTTTACTGCGCCATCCCAGGGTGGGTTATAGTCAATCAAAAAGTTGAACCCCCGCACGTGTGTCTTGCGCGCATCGGTATACCACAAGATATTGAGAGTAGCCTGCGAGTCATCTTTATACAAGTACGCGCGATAAAACGTATCGGGCTGTGGAGGTTGAACCAGCGCGCTGGTCTCGACGCCGCCCGCCGCGAGCCAGGCCAATGCGCGTTCTTGCAGATCACCCGTCTGTGAGAGGTCGGCGGCGATCTTGGTCAGGGCGTCCTGATAGCCTCGTTCGCGCAGCCAGCCCGGCAAGACCGCGTCCAGCCGCGCCTGCGATTGAGCGGGCGCGGTGAGATAGGCCTGCAACACGGCGAGTAATAGCGTGTCCGGCCGGACGCCGCGCGCAATCGCGTCCAGGTCGGCTTGCGCGGCGCTGTCCTCTTTGTGCGCAAGCGCCTCTTGGCTCCATAACGCGTCGAGGCGTGGCCGCAGCAAGACTGCCGATGAAAGGTTGGGTGACGACGATTTCTTTTTGTGTTTTTTGCTCATGTCTCTTTTCTCCCGGGGCGGTCTGACGAGCGTGCCACTCCCCATATCCTCGCTAAATCCTCGTCTCTCGGATCGTGCCCTGATTGATTTTGAGCGCGCGCCGGCCGTGGATCATCTTGACCACGCCCAATTCCTTGCCGCACCCAGGGCACGTCGGTCGAGCGTCCAACGGTTGACCCGCCACCTCCGCGTGATCCTGTGTGATCGCGTCCAGAAAACACTTTATCAGCCGGCCCCGGCCATCTTTGAAATACCTGAACAGCAGATAGCCGCACCGGCACTCGACCTTGATGACGCGACCGTGTGACATTCACGCCCTCGACTTGCCGCAAGTATGCGAGACGCCAACACAGCGCAGGACATGGTAGTAATTCCATAAATGTTGAACGAGAATAAACGATTGACTCGACATCCGTGCTCTCTGGCTTGTATCCTAATCCCGTCTAGGTTATAATCCTAATATTGGTTTTGCCGTTTGCAGACCGAGGTGACGAAATGACGCTCGACGATATTTTGCAGGACATTTATACGCTTCAGGACGAGATGCGTGCCTACGAGCGCAAGTATGGCGTGCTCTCGGATACCTTCTACGAGTCATACGTCAAGGGCGAAGAGCCGCCCGACACGGCCTGGGTACGCGATTGGACGGCCTGGGCCAGCGCGTACAAGCTCTGGCTGCGCCGGCGCGAGCAGTATCAGGCTGCGATTGCTTCGCTCCGAGCCAATACCCCGACGATCGCCGACATGATCTCGCGGACGGCCCGCCATGAACCCATTCCAATCCCTGCGTGAGTACGAACTCTTTGTCTATACTTTGCCGCAGCAGTTTCCACGCATCTTGCGCTCGACGCTGATCGTGGCGCAGCGTGGACGGTTCTATGCCGAAGTCAACGGTGAGGTCGCGTTCTCCAATGGCTATCGCCTGAATGTGTATGAGCGCCTGACGTGGGACGCCGGCCCGCTCGTGATCGAAGGTTACAGCTATGAACTCTGGCGCGGCGACGATAAACTCTACTGGTACGACTCGCAGCCGCACCCGCACGACCTGACGCTTGCCAGCACTGACCCGCATCACAAACATATCCCGCCGGACATCAAGCATCACCGCATCCCCGCTCCTGATTTGAGTCTCACTATTCCGAATCTGCCTTTTTTGATCCGCGAGATCGAGGTAATCTTGCCGCCGGCTTGATTTCAACCGCCGCACGTTTCGCCCGGATTTTCTCCAACAACACACTTGCCGGTTCATCCTTCGCATCCTGCGGCACGAGCTTGCCCTCAAACGCCTGCTTGAGGATGGACTGCCGCAGACGTTCCGCGCGGGCGAGGTTGGCGGCGATGACGGCTTCCATTTCCTGCACTACCGACAACCGCCGCTCGACTTCGGCCACAATGCGGCGCTGTTCGGCGATAGGCGGAAGCGGCATGGCGAATGTTGCCAATTGGGAGGTAAACATATGTTGGATTAGGCTACCAGTATTCAGCGTGTCAACAAACTGGCGGAACACATTTGATTTGAACATCCACAACAGGTATCTGGGCAAAACCTCAATGGGCGTAAGTCGTGCAATTCGCTGATTCAGCAAACATCTTTCATTCTGGCTGGTCATACAGACGCGCCCCAAGAATTCATCCTTGAGCGATTGTGCGGTCAAGTTGATCACGAGTTCTCCTGGCCCAACAATAAACCCTGGAAATTCGACCGCCCAGCTTTCTGGCATATATCGAGTATTATCTTCAGTCCATACTACATCACCATTCGCAAAGAGGTTACCTGGGCGAAGTAATTTCACCCCTTTGGTCTGGTACTCTTTGCTTGGAAAAGCACGGCCATTTTGAGAAAAGCCTATTTGATCCCACGTTGCCCAAGCCCAGCCTGTCGGCAGCTCTGGCAACTCGCCTGTATCAAATGTTGCCGGCTCGACGTACTTGGCCTTGCTTGGGTCTTTGCCTTTAGCGTGCAAATCCTCTTCCCACTTTTTCCGGCGTTCAGCCAGGATGCGTTCCAGCAATTCGGACGCCGATTCATCGTTCGGATCTTGAGGGGCAAGCCGCCCTTCGCACGCTGCCTTGAGTACGGATGCCTTGTAGCGTTTGAGGTTGGCCTGCACCCGCTTCAGCGCCGCCACGCCCGCATCCAGCCGCGTGAACTGCTTTTCGATTTCGGCGACGATGCGGTGTTGTTCCGATTCTGGCGCGAGGGGAATCGGTTGCGCGCGCACATCTCCATCTCGCACAGCGGGATAGCTTGTACCTCTTTGGAGTTCCGCAAGCGTAGATAGAAAGTCAGTGGTCAGCGAAAAGTAGAAAAGGTATTTGGACGAGATGCCTTCTCTGCCCCGCAACACCGAAAAGCCGGTAGACGCAATCTGTCCGTCAAACGCTTCTGGCACTTGGGCAATATTCTTGAGATAGGTTCGAACGGTCGAGAACAAAACATCATTCGCCCGAACCAATTGACGCGCTCTTGATGGGGCGTTTGCGCCATAGTAAGCTTTTGGCTCACGAATCACTTGAGTGATATTGTCAATCGAAGCAATGTCGAGGTAGGTGAATGGCTTGTCCGGCTCCGTAGCAGGATCGACTTTCTCAATTGGCTGAGTGATCTCACCTATGGTCGTCCATGCCCACTCTTGCGGCAACGTCATCGCTTCACGCTCCACACTCTACGCTCCACGCCCCACGGCTCATGCCGCGCTCTTGTACTGCTCGTTCCCGTGAATGGCCAGGATCTCGCCAAAATAGATGCGGTGATAATCCTTGTTCGGATAATGCTGGTCAATCGCCGGATCGAGGAAATGCTCTGGGACAATATCATCCCAATAAATCTTGCGGCACTCGATGACAAGTTCCGCTTCGGCAAAGCTGGGCGCGGCGACGCGCGTCGAGGCCACGGGCGTCAGCCCGGACTCGGCGATCTTGTCCCCATCGCGGCCGGATTTGGTCCCCAGCAATTGCCACGCCGGTTGCAGATGGGTGGGCAAGACGCACAAGGTGAACGTGTCGTACTGCTCCGTGAACTGGAACGTATAGCGGACGGGGCGCACCACCACCTGGGCAAAGGGCCGTCCCCACATCGTCCCCAGGCTGCCCCAGCCTACTGTCATCGTGTTGAACCGGCCCGCCGCAAAATCGCCCGCCGTCAGCAACAGCCGTTGCTTGTTCCACAGGTAATGCGACCTCACCAGCAGTTCGTCGAATGAGATTGATGCGAGTGTCATGGTACCTCCTCATTTAAGAATGTCGGGTTTCTGAACAGGGGCAAGACAGCCCGCCCTTGCAAGGGCCATCACACTTGGCGATTCAATTGGTCGAGAAAATCTTGCGGGGTCAACACGGAGAGTGTCGCGCCAGCATAATCTCTTGTGTCGCGAGTGACGATCACATCCATCTGGCTAGCGACAGCAGAGGCGTGCTGCACAGCATCTTCATAGTCGCGCAGCGGAAGAGCCAGCGCAGATTGCAATATCGTCGCATCAATCGGACACACCCGAAAGGCGTCCAGCAATTCTCGGACTGCCGCGCGCGCTGCTCCCGCGCCCTTGATTTTGGCGGCGATATAGAACAAGTTCACGGGTGTAATGCCCGCCACGTAACCTTCAAACAACTTGTCTTCATTGGCTTGCCACAGTGCAGCCGCCGTCGCAACAAACGGCTCTCGCCGGAAAAGAACATCCAGGATGACGTTGGTGTCAAACAATACGCGCATCACAGGTACTTTCTAATCAGATAATTGGTATAGTCTTCTTTCAATTCCTCGTCCGTCGGCATTGGCCCATCGGGTCTCAACATTCCCAGCACACGACTGAGAGATGAACCTGGTTTGGGCTGGATAGCAGCCATCTCGGGTTGTGTGTCTGGTGGCTCTGCACTGGAAGCGATTTCCTCGCGCACAGAGTGCGTCAGCCTCTCGATCAACGCGAGCCGCTCAACCAGGGGCAGTTTTTCCAGTTCTACTGCCATATCCGTATACGTCATTTCGACCTCCTCTCGATACGTTTCTATTATACTCCGATTCAGAAGAGATGGTCACACGGTCAGTGCTGAATTCAATTCCTCCAACAGCGCAGGCAACCCCTTGCCGAACAACCGCGCCGCCGTAATCAAAATCGTCCGGCGCGATGCTCACATTCACGCTAGAGCGGTTTCCTATCGAGTGTACGGGATGACCACTGCGGCGGCGGTGGATTCGATGATGAAAAGCCTTGATTCTCTAGCCTGCGACACGCGCCGTCATGTTCACTCGCACGAGGCGACCCGTACATGCAACTGGAATCCGCTCTAA
>CAYGWJ010000289.1:0-11933 GCA_964353405.1 uncultured Anaerolineae bacterium | reverse complement strand
CAGCAGCAGCGAGATATCGCGCGTGACGAAAAGACTGCTGCTCACCCGCCCGCGCACTTCGCGCGGGGTATTGCGCTGGACGACGAGCCGCCGCGCGATGCCATACGGCGCGTTCATAAAGCCAGAAACCATGACCATCGCGACCGCAAAGGGAATAGACGCGGAGGCTGCATAGGCAGCGCCCACCAGCCCCATGCCGACCAGGCTGATCACAAACCATTGGCCTTCACGCAAACGATCCGCCAGGCTCGCCATGATCAGGCTGCCGATCACAAAGCCGACCGAGGTCAGCCCTTCCTGCAAGCCATATTGAAATTCGTTGGCATGCAAGGCGCGCAGCGAAAAAGGCAGGAGCAGCGAGTTCCACAGCCCGATCGAGATGGCATACACGATGCCGACGGCAAACACCGAGCGCAAAACGGTGTGGCCGAACAGGAACCGGGCCCCGGCGCCCAGGTTGCGCAGGACCGTCGCCACCGTTGTCTTACCTTCTACCTCGAGCGGCGCGACGCGAATCAGCAGGATGCACGCGCCCGAAATGACGAACGACAGGGCATCCAGGTAAAAGCACCACTGGATCGGGAATCGCGAAGCGATCAGGCCCGAGGCCGCAAAGCCGATGGCCGTGGAGCCAAAGCTGCTGATGGCTATCATCGAGTTGGCGGCGGCCAACTCCTCTTCGGAAGCGACCTCCGGCAGGACACTTTCGTGCGCCGGGTCAAAGAACTGTCCCACCGCGCTCGACAGCGCGACGACGATGTACAGCCAGGCGATGTTGAAAGGAATCAGGAAAGGGATCAGAAAGACGAGCACCGCCCGAACCAGGTCGGCGGCGATCATGATGCGCTTACGGTCGTAGCGATCCACAAAGACGCCGGCGATCAGGCCGACCAGGAGAGTGGGGACGGCCGTTGCCATCAGCATCAGGCCCACGCTCAACGCCGAGCCGGTGAGACGAAAGATGAGGATGGAGGCCGCAAGCGAGGTGAGCGCGCTGCCGGCTGTGGAGACTAACTGGCCCATCCACATGAGCGCAAAATTGCGGTTACGAAAGACAGCAAACGGAGACGGGGCAGGGGACGAATCAAGGGCTACACTTGACGCCATGAGACACCTCGATAGTGTGGGCTAGCCGCTATTTCAAGGAGGCTGCCCGGGATGACTGCGTCATCTGCGTGGCTTCGCTCGCAGGGCTGCTCGCCAGCGCCTTGTGCAAATTCGTTGTGCAAATTCGTTGTGCAAATTCGTTGTGCAAATTCGTTGTGCAAATTCGTTGTGCGAATTCGATGGCACACGCGTCCTGGCCTTTATCTTAGCACCGATATGGCTTTCCTGTCAACGACGATTCGCAGGTCATAGGATGCAAGACGCCAAGCCATAGAGTATTAGGGCTTGGCGTCTTAATGACTAGTCTGCCGAAATCCTACGGCACGTCCTCAGGGCCCCGGTCAATATGCGCGTTGTAGAATTTGAGCAGCCGGTCGCGGTCAAAGGCATCCATCTCGTCAAGCCAATCCCAGGCAACAATTGCAAGTTGATGATCCATGTGATCATACGGCGTGACGACGAGCTTGACCTCTTTCCAGGCCTTGCTCTGCGGCGCGGAAGAGTAAAAATCCTTGAGTTGTTTGACCAGATCAGGGCAGCCCGACGGGCATTTGTAGAGAATCACGACGCCGCCGTGCTCCAGATTATGGATCCACCGGCCTTCGGGAAGCGCCTGATCGTAGGTACCCCAATTGGCCGGCGCGTCATAGTGCGGGCCTGAAGCCGGCGGGTAATGAGCGTACTGGGGTTGCACAGTATCGGCAACGTGATTGCGGCCTTCGTCGGGTACCGGTGTGCCCGGCAACGCAGCCTCTGATTGCGCGCCTCGCCAGACAAGAAAAGCTATGCCGCCAACGACCACGACGATGAGGGCGACGACGCCGACAATGCCCAAGACTCTCTGCTGTTGCTTGCGGCGGTGGTCTTGCTCGCGCCGTTGACGCTTGATCTCCTTCCGATTGACTGTCATCTCCTCCTCCCAAAATCTACAATGACCGTCCGCCATCTACGACGAGCACCTGCCCGGTGACGTACTCGGCGCGGACGAGATACAACACAGCCTCCACAACATCTTGCGGCGAGCCGAGCCGGTCGAGCGGCGTGGACGGTCGCAGGGTGTCCCAGCGTTCATCCGTCCAGCCTTCCGGCTTGAGCACGGGCCCCGGCGCAATGGCGTTGACGCGCACCTTGGGCGCCAGTGCAAGCGCCGCTGCTTGGGTCAGCATGATGACGCCCGCTTTCGAAACGCTGTGATGCACATAGCGCGGCCACGGCGTGAGGCCCGCTTCGTCGGCAATGTTGACAATGACGCCTGCGCCTCGCGCGTCGCGCGCGGCCAGCATCATCCGCCCGGCGTGCTGACTGAAAAGAAATGTCCCTTTGAGGTTGATGTCGAGCGTTGCATCCCAATCCTGCGGTGTGATGTCAAGAAAGGGCTTGCTCTGCATGATGGCCGCACTGTTGACCAGGAGGTCCAGACGATTCCACCTGGCCCGCAGCATCTCGAATACAGCGGCGACCTGCGCCGGGTCGGATTGGTCGCAGTGTGCGGCCCATCCTTCTACGCCGCACGCCTTGATCTCGGCCAATGTCTGTTGCGCTTCGCCTTCCGAGGCATGAAAAGTAATGGCGACGTGCGCGCCCTGGCGTGCCAACGCCAGCGCAATCGCTTTGCCCACACGATGCGCTCCACCGGTCACCAATGCAATTCGGTCACGAATTTCCATCTAGTAACTCTCCTGCCTCGGCCAGAATCTGCACGCCGATTCGGCGCTGCGCTTCTGTCAGCATCATCTCGTCTTGCATCCATCGCTCCATTCGTTGTCGGCGTATTATACCAGTTTCTCTCTGGCGCAAGTCCGTTTGTGTGGGCGTCGCGTCATGTTGACCAGCAACTTGATTGAATATATACTGTGTATCCATGGCCACATTCCGTTCGTCTCCAGAACACAGCCAAAAGAAAGCAGGTGACAAAATGAAACAAGACATTTACGATCAACTGGCAAACACCCTGGACCGGCTTCCCAATGGCTTTCCCAGAACGCCCTCGAACATCGAACTGGCGATACTGAAAAAGATTTTCTCGCCCCAAGAGGCACAGCTTGCAGCTCAACTGCGCGGCGAGTGGGAACCGGTTGACATGCTTGCCGAAAAGTTCGGGCTGCCGGCCGGCGAGGCCATGAGCCAATTGGTCAACATGGCCCGGCGCGGCCTGGTGTGGTATGAAAAGAAGAATGGCAAGCGCTGCTTCAGGCTGGCGCCCTTTGTCGTCGGGATCTATGAAGCGCAGCTAGAGAGCCTGGATCACGAGTTGGCCCATCTCGTCGAGCACTATATGGCGGAGGGGGTCACCGCCGGGATCATGCAGCCGCAGCCGGCCATTCACCGCGTCGTCCCCGCGCAAAGCGCCGTCAAGACTGAATGGATTTTGCCCTATGACGATGTCCGGGCCATCCTCCTGGATTCCAAGACATTTCAGGTCCGTGATTGCATCTGCCGAAAGCAGCGGGCACACGTCGGTCATCCATGCAAATTGCCGACGAGAATTTGTCTTTCGTTTTCGTCAATGGAAAGCCCGGCCGGCCCCAGCGATATTTCTCAGGCAGAGGCATTGGCCTTGCTCGACAAAGCCGAAGAGGTCGGCCTGGTTCATACTGTCAGCAACGTGATGAAGGGCATCGGCTACGTCTGCAACTGCTGCGGTTGCTGCTGTGCGGTGCTGCGCGGCATCACCGAGTACGGCATCGCAAGCTCGGTTGCCCGCGCCGGTTACTATGCCGTCATTGACCCGGAAGAATGCCTGGGATGCGGAACGTGCATCGTGCGCTGCCAGGTACAGGCAATTTCTGAACAAGACGGCCTATCGGTTGTAGACCGAGAACGGTGCATCGGCTGCGGGTTGTGCGTCACGGGCTGTCCTAACGAGGTGGCCAGGCTCGAGCGCAGACCGGAAGCTGAAATCGTCCCTCCCCCGGTGGATTTTGCGGCCTGGGAGCATGAGCGGCTGGTCAATCGAGGTTTGTTCTAAGGATGGTATACGCTGAGGGTGGAGGTGGATACAATGGATGATTGGGTCAAGCTCTCGGAAAAACCTGTGGCTGAAGAAAAGTTTATGCTTGCCGGCTGGCATCAATGGGCAGATGCGGGAACCGTTTCTTCCGGCCTGCCGCGCTACCTCATCAGCCTGACCGGCGCAAGGAAAATCGGCGAGATCAAGCCATACGGGTTCTACATGTTTCAGGTTCCCGGCATGCACCACTTTTTGCGGCCCGAGATCAAGCTTGAAGAAGGCTATCGCAAAGAACTAACGGTCAGAAAGAACGAGTTCTTTTACACCAGCAACGCTCAAAAGGGTCTGGTCATTTTTCTGGGCGAAGAGCCACACCTGAATGTGGAAGGATACGCAGAAGCTTTCTTTGACGCCGCGCATGCTCTAGGTGTGAAACGCATCGCCTCCGTCGGGGGAGTGTATGGCGCGGTGCCGTATAACAAGGACCGGGACGTTTCCTGCAGCTACAGCCTGCGCGGAATGAAAGAGGAGCTGGGCAAGTATGCCGTCAAGTTTTCCAATTACGAAGGCGGAGTCAGCATCGGCACCTACCTGGCCGCCCAGGCCGAGCAGCGGGGCATCGAGTATCTTTCCTTCTATGCCTTTGTTCCAGCTTATGACTTTTCGGACATCTCGGAGCAACTTCAAGGCATCGGCATCGAAACTGACTTGCGGGCGTGGCACGAGCTGATGCGAAGGTTCAACCGCATGTTTGGCCTGCGGCTCGATCTTGCTGGATTGGAAAAGCAAAGCGCCGAACTCACCATGACGATGGAGGACAAGCTCGGCGAGCTCGCGCGCAAATACCCGCAGGTAAAAACCTATATGGATAAAGTTGCGGAGGAATTTACCGAAACGCCCTATATGCCGCTGGACGACATTTGGGAACAGGCGTTGGGTGATGTTTTGAAGGACTAGGCCAGTACTGGCAAGCCCCCGGCTTTTTCAAGCCGGGGGCTTTTTTGTCGTCTTTTTATGAGAAAGCCGTGGGCTCTAACCCAATCCTAACTTTTCCACTCCAATCGGCTTCAGATTGTCCAAATCGTCATTCAATCGTGGGTTTCGATGCAGGGCTGTGGGAGTAGAATCTATAGTTACAGCACTGTGTACGAGGCGCTGACCTCGCATCCGATGGTCTTGGCGATCCCGCTTCCCAAGACGGCTTGCATCGCAACAAGGAGGAAACATGTTCCGCACACTGTTCAATCTTGCTGTCGTGTTTACCCTCATCCTGACCACCGTTTCCGTCTCAGCTTTACCCGTTTCCTCGCGTGTTGATTTCCAGCCCACACTCTTATCCACGAGTATGGGCAACACCGCTCCCGATATCAAAGCCGCTGTCGGTGATGACTCGCGCTGGGGCGTCAAGGCCACCTACATTCCGCAAGAAGCACCGCTATTAGCCCAGCCTGTGCCAACCGACGACAAGCCTGCTTCGGTCATCAGCCAGGGTGATCCGCCAAGCAAGGTCGAGCCCTTGGTTCTGAACGAACTGGCAGTTGCAGGTCAGACCGACTTTATCATTTGGATGGCCGAGAAAGCAGACCTGAGTCCGGCCTACCAACTCGGAACCAAAGAAGAGAAAGGGCGTTTTGTCTTTGGAATCTTGCGCTCGACAGCCGAACGCGCCCAGAAAAACCTGCGCGCCTCTCTTGACCAGCAGGGCATACGCTACGAGTCTTTCTATATCGCTAACAAGATTCTGGTCCGCGGCGGAAACCAAACGGCTCTGTTGAGCATTGCGGCCCGCCCGGATGTAGCCAAAATCACCGCCAACCACGCATTCCAACTCGAGAAACCGTTCGTCAACTCTAATCCTCCAGCCCAGATTACCGATACGCCAGCACCGGTACCAACTGCGACTGCAACTCTTACCCCGTCACCCACTGCAATGCCAACGTCTACGGCGATACCGATGATGACGGCAACTCGCACGCCAACTGCGACCGCAACACCAACATCTGCTACGGGCAGCTGGATGCTCCCAACGACTCCGACGCCGACTCGCAAGCCAACAGCGACGCCGACCGGCACGCCAACTTGGCCGCCACCTCCCCCGCCAACTGCAACACAAAGTCGCACGCCAACTCCCACGCTAACTCCCACGCCAACTCCCACGCGGCCTCCTCCGCCTTTCTGCACACCAGGAGTCGGGCCCAACATCACTTTTATCAACGCCGACGCCGTCTGGGCCCTGGGCTATACCGGCCAGGACACCGTTCTGGCCGGCAACGACACTGGATTGGACGAAACCCACCCGGCTATCGCCCGCCACTACCGTGGTTGTCTCAACCCGCCTGCTTGCTCCTTGTGGGATCACAACTACAACTGGTGGGACGCGACCAACACCTATCCCAGCAACCCGTTTGATGGCTATGGCCATGGAACGCATACGACCGGCACGATGGTCGGCGACGACGGCAGCGGTTACCAGATCGGCGCAGCCCCTGGGGCCAAGACGATCCACTGCAAGAACATGACCGACAGCGGGAGCGGCGACGATGCCACTTTCACCACATGCTTCCAGTGGGACCTGGCGCCCTGGGATTTGGCCGGCGCTAACCCTCGCCCCGACCTGGCTCCCGATGCGATCAACAACTCGTGGGGCTACGGGGGAGGCAATGTTCCCGAGTTTGAGGACGAGATCGCCGCGTTACAGGCGGCCGGCATCGTGGTCGAGGCCTCGGCCGGCAACTCGGGCCCAAGTTGCGCCACCCTGGGATCGCCCGGCGACTATCGCCAATCGCTTACCACTGGCTCGGTGAGACACTCGAGCGGCGTTTTGCCGGGCACGATCACAGGGTTTAGCAGCCGAGGCCCGTCGGATCTCTATCCCAGCCCGCCAGATTACTTTCCTGACATTATGGCGCCTGGCGAGAACGTTTGCTCCAGTCTGCCCGGCAACTCGTACGCGTCCTGGAGCGGCACCTCCATGGCCGGCCCCCACACCACCGCCTTGATCGGCCTGATGTGGAGTGCCAACCCTGGCCTGCGCGGCCTGGTGACAGAAACGGTGCAGATCATACAAGACACCGCCGTCCGGCTGACGGGTCAAAACGGATCGAACTGCGGCGGCGACTATACGAATGGTCCCAACAATGATTGGGGCTATGGCACGATTAACGCGCTGGCGGCGGTACAGTCTGCCTTGCTCTTTGGCAGAGCGGGCAAGCTGGTGGGCACCGTGACTGACAGCAGTTCCGGCAACCCCCTCGCCGGAGCACCCATTAGCGCAAGCAAGAATCCCACTCTGACCTGGCACACGACGACCAACGCTCTGGGGAACTATGCCCTGAACGTTTTCAGCGGCACGTATACGGTCACTGCTGGAAGCTATGGTTACTATCCAGAGATTCTTACCGGCATCCAGGTGACCGGGGACAGCACCACCACATTGAACCTTCAGTTGGATCCAGCTCCCTCCTATGTCGTATCTGGCACTGTGAGAGACGTGGCCACCGGCTGGCCCCTGTATGCCCGCATCAAAGTTGACGGCTATCCGTATGATCCGGTCTGGAATAACCCGGCGAGCGGCTTTTACAGCATCACTCTGGCGGCTGGCATCACCTACACCTTCAACATAACGGCATGGGTGGGTGGCTACAACGCTACTAGCCGCACCGTCGGCCCACTCACGAGCGACCGCACCGAGAACATTGCCTTGACCGCGAACACGGCGACGTGCGATGCGCCCGGTTACCGTTTCAACCGTGTCTATTTGCAGGATTTTGAGGCCAGCAACGGCGGGTATGTTGCCAGCGGAACGACGTCCTGGGCATGGGGCACGCCGACCAGCGGCCCTGGCAGGGCGCACTCGGGTGTCAACGTGTGGGCCACGAACCTGTCCGGCAGCTATTACAACTATGAGAATGGCTATATGACCTCGCCCAACATTGATCTGAGCGCTTATACGGGGCAACCGCTTACCCTGCAGTGGTGGCAGTGGCTTCAGACCGAAGGCTGTTGTGACTTTGCCAGCGTCGAGGTCAGCAACAATGGCGGCTCCACCTGGAATCTGGTCTATGGCCCGGTAAGCGGCAACATTGACATGGCTTGGGCCTTGCGCAGCGTCGCGCTGGATTCGTCTTATGCCGTCAGCGTCTTTCGCGTGCGATTCCACTTTACCGCCGATTATTCGGTCATCTACCCCGGCTGGTATGTAGACGACGTAAGCATTTCTACCTCCTGCGACTTGCAGGCGGGCGGATTGGTCGTCGGCAACACCTACGATGCCAACACCAGCGCTCCGCTGGCTGGCACGCAGGTGACCAACGACAGTGGCTCCACCTTCATCACGCTGGCGACGGTTGACCCGGCAGTAGACGATTCGTTCTACACCTTGTTTTCGCCAAGCGGTGCGCACGTCTTCACCGCCACAAAGAGGGGCGGCTATACGGCGGCGGTCACGACAACCAATGTCGTCCAGAGCAGCACAGTCCAGCAAGACTTGCATCTGCCTGCGGGTCGGCTCTCGTACACGCCGCTTGGCCTGCAAGCCGCGCTCGATATGGGCCTGAACAGGACCGTGCCGTTCACACTGACCAATGGTGGTGGCGCGGCGGCGGCGTTCGAGTTACAAGAGCAGGATCGCGGCGTCGCGCCATTCAGTCTAGTCCAGGGGCATGACGAGTGGATATATCGCTCAGAAGCTGGTGTGCTGCTTGACACTAACAGGGGCGACACGGCGTTGGCTTACCCCTCGGCTTACCGTTGGACGCTGGCAGGCGGCCCGACGGCGCAGCGTATCCTGATCTATGCGGACGACTGGATGCATCCATCGCCAAACACCCTCCTCGACCGCGCGTTGCAACGCCTGGGACTGGCTTATACCGCGCACTACAACGGCGACTTTGCCGGCTTTGAGACTGACTTGATCAGCGGGACATGGGACCTGGTATTGTTCGGCAACGACAACTATACGCCGCCAGCCTCGACGTGGACAGCGCTCAACAACTATGTGAGAGGCGGCGGGAGACTGGCACTCCACACCTGGAAGGTCAGTAGCGACCCCGGCAACGCACTATGGACAACGCTTGGCTTCACGTTTGTGAGCGACGATTCTACCCCACCTGACCCGGTCTACTGGTGGCGGCCCAGTCATCTGATCTTTACCAGCCCGGAGAATGTGCCGCAATTCACCTCGCCGAGTGACGTCGGTGCCAGGGTTTATGGTCAGCACGTGGAGCCATTATCCGGTTTCCAGGCGCTGGCCGGTTACACCACGCCGGGACCGGATCCCAACCAGGCTGCTCTGATCCTGGGCAACGATGGCCGCACGGTATTCAGGGGCTTTCTGGATGTGCAGAACAGCGCCGACCTGGATGGGGATGACTTGTTGGATGGCGTCGAGTTGTGGGTCAACCTGATTGATGGTATCCAAATCGATTTTGCTGGCGATGTGCCGTGGCTGTCCGAATCGCCGATATCAGGCACCATCACTTCGCTGGCGAACCAGCCTATTGTCATCACCTTCGACGCGGGTGTGCCACAGGTCACGCTGCCGGGCACGTACCATGCCCAGTTGAGAATCAAGCACGACACGCCCTACAACGTGACTAACGTCCCGGTGACGATGACGGTGAGCGTGCCGCCTGACTATGGCAAGTTGACCGGCACGGTCACCGGCCTGGCGCACTGCGATGCTCCTGGCACACCGTTGGACAAGGCCAGCGTGTTTGTCCAAAGTGGCAGCGGCCTGACGTGGACGCTGACCACGAACGTCAGCGGCACATACCAGGTGTGGCTGGCCACGGCGAACAGTCCGTTGACCATCACGACCGGTCACGCCGGCTACCTCACGCAGACCGTGACGGGCGTCAACGTCACCGCGCAGCAGACGGCGACGCAGAACTTGTCCTTGCGCCTAGACGCGCCGTGCGTCAGCGCGAACCCCAAGAGCCTAGCTGTCACCCTGAACATGGGCATGAGCGTCACGCTGCCACTCACGCTGACCAACACCGGCACCAGGGCGGCGACGTTCCAGTTGCAAGAGCAAGACGGCGGGTTTGGCATTCAGGGACTGGGGCATAATGCTATTAACTGGGCAGTGCCCCAGCAGAGCGACCGAGACCCCACCCTTTTAAACAGACCGGCCTGGCCCTCCGCCGACAACATCTCTAGTCTCCAGCCAACAAGCGTCAACAGCCCCAGCGCGCTGGCCTTTGATGATTTCAATCGTCCTGATGGTCCCCTGGGACCCAACTGGACAGTCCGCAATGGCACATTCAGCATTGTTAGCAATGCCGCCCGAGGCAGCAGTGCGGCCTTGGCAACATATAACGGTGCCTCCAGCGATGTGGTTGAAATAGATGTTATTGCCGATGGCACAGTTAGTGTACAGTATGCAGCGGCTGTCCTGAACTATAACACCTTGTCGGACAACATCTTTATCAAAGTTCAGAATAACGGCACCACTTCTCAATTCGATCGCGGCGCGTGCTACCTAGGCAACAACAGTTCTGGCGGAGACTTTGGACTTGGGTTCTTTAGTCTCAGTTCTCCCTTCACCACCGCGCATATGAGAGTCACCCGTTCCGGTAACACGGTAACTATCGAGTTTACGAATATTAACGGAGGTGCCCAACCTAATCAGACGTATGTATGCATGAATGCGCCCGCCTCAACAGGGACAGGCGTTGGCATGGCCGCCTATAACACTCTTACCAGCATAGACAATTTCCGGGCGCCGCCGCCTGATGTCCCCTGGCTCTTCGAGTCTCCCATCAGCGGCACGCTGGCCGCGTTGTCGAGCCAGCCCATCTCCGTCCGGTTCGACGCGGGTGTGCCAGAGATCACGCTACCGGGCCAGTACTATGCCACGTTGAATGTCCAGAGCAACGATCCGGTCAATCCCAACACGGCTATCCCCGTGACGATGACGGTGAGTGTGCCACCTGACTATGGCAAGCTGACAGGCACGGTGACGGGCCTGGCGCACTGCGATGCACCTGGCGCGCCGCTGGACCAGGCGACGGTGTTTGTCCAGAGCGGCAGCGGCCTGACGCGGACGCTGACCACGAACGTCAGTGGCACGTACCAGGTCTGGCTGAACGCGGCGAACAGCCCGTTGACCGTCACGACCAGTCACGCCGGCTACATCATGCAGACAGTGACGGGCGCCAACGTCACCGCGCAGCAGACGACGACGCAGAATTTCGACTTGCGCTTGAACGCGCCGTGCGTCAAAGTCAGCCCGACTAGCTTGCAAGCCAACCTCAACCTGGGCGTGAGCCAGACGGTGTTCTTGACCATGACCAATACGGGCGCTGCCGCGACAACTTTCCAACTTGCTGAGGCCGACAAGGGGTTCCAGCCGATCGTGATTAGCCCGTACAGGTCCACTGGCAGTGAGGCCAGGGTCGTCGCGTCGCAAGAACAGCCGCATGGCTTGGCGCCCGTTCCCTCGGAAGTTCAGGGCAGCGCCGTTGTCGTTCAGGAGGACAAGGCCCGCAGCCTCGACAGCATTCCTCAAAGCCCTGCCCCGCTCAGGAGCGGCGGCCCTGACCCGTTCGGCTATACCTACAAGGACTCACAAGAGCCGGGGGGCCCATCCTACGCATGGATCGAGATCGCCCCGCCGGCCGGGGGCAGCGGCATCACACTGACAGCTTTGAGCGGAGTAAACGACGGTTATTATTGGCCGCTCCCATTGCCATTCGCGTTCAGCTTTTACGGGACAAGTTACCGTACGTTGGCTGTTGCATCGAATGGGACCGTTTATTTCGAGGATCGCTATCTGGGTTATGGCAATACACCTATCCCCAGTTCCAATGGCAACGGTGTCAATCGGTTCATCGCGCATCTGTGGGACAACCTGTATGTCAGTCCGGGCGCGGTA
>CAYGWJ010000288.1:0-24347 GCA_964353405.1 uncultured Anaerolineae bacterium | reverse complement strand
TCTGTCACCCTGAACGCAGTGAAGGGTCTCTACCTCGCAAGGCAGAGATTCTTCGGCCTTCGGCCTCAGAATGACACTATGGCGCGAGTTTCTCTACCCTGGCATATCGCCACCCGGCGATATGAATTCTCGCAATGACAGACTTGTGGGTAGTCACCAGAGCCGGCGGCTTGACAGCCGGGCGGAGGCAACTTATAATGATAGGCGCCGCGTTGAGACGTGAGGGTTGCGCGGTGCGTGTTGAGTATCACGCCTCACCTTCCCGGAGAGGTCAAATCATGCAGCGTCGAGCGATTGCGCGTCCAAGGGTCATCATTGCGGTGCTCCTGCTACAGTTCGTCCCGCTGGTCTTGTTCCCGCCCGCATCTTTTTCGCCTACAACGCAAGAGTGGTGGCTGCCGGTGGTGCTGGCCGGGTTGGTGTTGTGGGCCGACCTGGAGTTGATCGTGCGGCGCAATACCCAGGTGTGGCCGTGGAACCTGATGGCGTTTTCCCAGGGCTTTAACATCATCAGCCGCCTGATGATGCTCTGGCCGCACGCGACCGTGACGGTCAACAAGGCGAACACACTCAACGTGCCGTACATCGCGCTGACGTTTGCCTCGATGGCGCTGTCGGCCTTTTTGCTGTGGTACCAGGAATTGCCTGACGTGCGGCTGGGCCTGGTGAGAGAATAATCACATGGCCAAGAGTTCGCGCGCCCGCCGCAATCAACAGATCTTTTCCATTGGCCTCAGCGTCATCGTCGTGTTGAGCATGGCGTTGAGCCTGATCGTGGCGCTCAATCCCAGCTACGTTCAGCAGCCTCCTCCAACGGCGGCCCCAATTCTCATTACTCCGCCGACCGTGCCCGCCTTGCCTTCGGAGACGCCCACGCCTGTTGTGACTCCAACGCCAGTTGTGACTCCAACGCCCGTCACTTGATTGGCTGAAAAGGAAAAGCGCCCTGACATGAAGCATGTCGGGGCGCTTTTGATTCTCCTCTCAAGTTTGATCATGGACGGAATACCATCAGCACGGCGATTCCCACAACGGCCACGACCAAGAACTCGAACAGTACCTGGCGCGAGAGTTTGCCCTGCAAGTGTTGGGAGGCGATGCCCGTCATCACGTAAAAGACCAGCATGAGCAGCATCCCGCCTGACCACGCACTCAACTGCCAATAGTTCATCGCCCAGCTCGCTTCACCCAGGACCATTCCCACGGCCGCGGCCAACAAGAACGTCTGGCCGAGCTTGGCCCCGGCATGCCACAGCAGGTCGAGCGCCAGAGCGAAAGAGATGACCAGCATCGCCGTGGCGGTGACGAGGCTGCGTCCGCGTGTCTGGTAGACCAGGATGAACACAACAAAGGCCAGCGTGTAGGCGATGACGTTGAGGAACAGCCGCGCTTGAGGGTAAATCGGCGCCACCGGGTCCACCGTGGTATACTCGGCGGTGAGGACGATGGCAAAGAGTCCGCCGGTGGCGGCGAGTCCCGCCACCCACACGGAACGCGCCATCGGTGCAGACAGCAAGCGCGCCGCCGCCACACCCAACAGACCGGGCAAGATCCAGTACACAAATGTATACCGTGGGCTCACTTCCTGTGCGCGCGGATGAGTGCGCACCAGCGCATCCGTGCCGGTGCAGACCAGGCTGGCGAGCAGCACCGCCATCAGCCAGCCGGCGTCCAGGTCAACGCCCAACGGCGAGCCCAAGACTGTCACTGCCAGCGTGCGCGTGGGCAACTCGATAAACTGCGTCAGCACCAGGCAAAGCAGGATGAGGCCAATGAATACGCTCAGGCGTTGGCGGCCGGGGATGAGCGTCGGGCGTTTTTCGAACATGCGCGGCATTGTACCGTGTGAATCATCAATTGTCAATTGACAATTGATAATTCACGTGATACATTAGCCGCCATCAAACACTGCTGGCGGCACATGTCATCCGATTCGATTCTCGCACTCCTGACTGTCCTCTGGCCCTCGTTGCTCATGATCATCGGCCTGGGCGTAGGCTTGGGGTTGAACGCGCTGGCCGACCAGGTTCAGCGTGAGCGTCCCGGCTCTCCTGATGTTCCTCAACGTGCACTGCGGCTGATGTTGGTCACTGCGTTTCTGTTTGGTCTGGCAGCTTGCCGCTTTGGTTTGACCTGGCGGGCGGCGTTGGACTGTGTCTACATCTCCGTCCTCGTCCTCGTCACGGCGACCGATCTGGAACATCGTCTCATTCCTCACCGCTTTATTTTGCCCGCCATTCTCGTGGCGCTCCTCGCCAGTTTCTTTGTGGACTGGATGACGTGGAAAGCGGCGCTGCTGGGAGGTGTGGTGGGGTTGGTGTTCTTTAGCTTGGCTTACGGTCTTGCGGCAGTGCTTTACCCGGGCAAGCTTGCGCTGGGCATGGGCGATGTGACGCTGTCCACCTTCGTCGGCCTGGCCGTCGGTTTCCCCGGCGCGTTGGTGGCGGTGATGCTGGGTGTGTTGATGGGCGGACTGTTCAGCGCAATCCTGCTTCTCAGCCGCCGCGTCACCCTGCGGACGGCGATTCCCTATGGGCCATTTCTCGTCCTGGGCGGACTGGTGGCCATGTTCTGGGGACAGTCCATCACGCGGTGGTGGCTGGGCACGTGAGGCGGTTCACCGCCGACCGAACTCTCGCGCCAATTGATCCGCGCGGAAGTGGATCATGGTTGGACGACCGTGCGGGCAGGTGCGGGGCCAGGCACAGGCTTCGAGCTGGCGGATCAGCTCTTGCATCTCGGCCATCGTCAACGTCTGCCCGGCTTTGATGGCAGCACGCTTGCACACGCGGAGGACGAGCCGGGCTTCCTCACCGGCTTCCATCGGCGCATCCCCAGCGTCAATTTCTGCGACCAGATCATTCACCACGCTCTGCGGGTCCTCGCGCGCGACGACCGCCGGGACGCTCCGCAATAGAAAAGTTGTCCCCCCAAACGGTTCGAGCGTCAGCCCGATGCCTGCCAGCACGTCCACGTGCTCGGCCAATAGCCCAGCGCTTTCGATGGGCACTTCTACCGTTTGCGGCTCTAGTAGATTCTGAATGACAAGGCTGTGCCGCGCGCGCTCGTTCATGAATTTTTCATACAGCACACGTTCGTGAGCGGCGTGCTGGTCAATCAGATACATTCCCTCCGGCCCTTCGGCCACGATGTAGGTTGTGCCGACCTGACCTAGCACGCGCAGGGCGGGGATGGGAGATTGGGCATTGGGTATTGGAGATGGGGGATTAGAGTCAAGAGATTCTGGAAGCGTCTGCGACTGCACCTGGTCAAGACGCGGGGACAGGCTGGACGTCGGCATCGAAATCTGAACCGGCAGAGGCGCAGATGGGATGGTTGTGCCCAATGAGCGCAATCGTTCGAGGCGGTTGGCGTCGTCGGGAGAGGGCCAGGCCGTCTCGCCGGGTGTGGTTTGCCGTGTTGTGAGTGGAACGCTCGACACAGGTGTGCGTTCGACGACGACGGCGCGCACGGCTCGCTGCACGGCGCGAAAGACCTGATCAGGATCGCGGAAGCGCACCTCGGACTTGGCCGGGTGGACATTCACGTCCACCTCTTCCGGCGGCAGCTCGACCCGCAAAAAGCACAGCGGGTAGCGGCCTGCCATGAGCATCGAGTGATAGGCCTGCACGACGGCGAAAGTGAGGTTGCGCTCCTGCACCCAGCGACCGTTGACGAACAAGGTCAGGTCATTGCGGTTGGCGCGCGAAAGCGAAGGGGAGCTCACGTAGCCGGACACGGCAACGGAATCCAGGTTGGCTTCAACAGCCAGCATTCCCTGCGCCACCTGGATTCCATACGCCGCAATCAGCACGTCAATCAATTTGCCGCTGCCCGCCGTCTCGAACGCGGCGCGGCCATCGTGCGTCAGGCGGAAGCGGACGGTGGGATAGGCCAGCGCATAACGCGTCACCAGCCCGTCAATGTGACGGCGCTCCGTGGCTTCGGCTTTGAGGAACTTGAGTCTCGCCGGGATGCTGTGGAACAAATCTTCGACGGAGATGACGGTGCCGGGCGGCGCGCCGATGCCTTTGCGCTCAGTGACGCCGTAAGGCGAATCGCCGCTCACGCGCAACTGCGTGCCGATGTCTTCCCCCCGCGCACGGGTGACGCACGTCACGTGCGCCACCGCCGCGATCGAGGCGAGCGCTTCGCCGCGAAAGCCGAGCGTGTTGATGCGGCTCAAATCGTCGGCCGAGGCAATCTTGCTGGTGGCGTGGCGTGTGAACGCCAATTCAACCTCAGCCGCCGGGATGCCTGCGCCGCTGTCGCTCACCCGGATGAGCTTGCGACCGCCCTGCATGACCTCGACGCGGATGTCGGTCGCGCCCGCGTCGAGCGCGTTTTCGACGAGCTCCTTGACGACAGACGCGGGCCGCTCGACGACTTCGCCGGCGGCGATTCGTGAGACGAGGTCATTGGGGAGAAGGTGAATGGGCATATCGCGGATGGCCTAGCGCTTATCGCAATTGGGCATAGAGCTCACTTATGAAAAACAGCCGCCCGGATCAACTCGTGGGCTCGTACTATTTTAGCACAGAATGAGCAAGAGGCGTTTCGCAGGGGGGGCTGATGTCGCCAAAGAGACCTTCAGCAAACTTGACCATCGGGTGTTCGAGCAGTTGTGGCTCTGGGCGCACTTTCGCCACCCGCACCAGTGGGGCAGATGGCGTTACGCTCGGTACTGGAAGTATGTCAATCTCCGCGTCGAGTTCACGGATGGGACAAGTACGCTTGAACGCTATGACGATACGCGCATCGCGCCGAAGGCGGGCACATCAAGCTCAAGGGTGACGCGAGTCCGTTCAATGGCGATTGGGTGTATTGGGGCGCACGGTTGGGGCATGACCCGACCAAGCCGAAACGGGTAATCTGGTTGTTAAAGCAGCAGCACGGACGTTGCCCGCACTGCGGATTGCGTTCGCGCAGCGGGCAGAGGATGTGCTGGAAGTGCATCATCAGGACGGCAACCATAACAACAATGACCTAGCCAATCCCGTCCTGCTACACGCCCACTGCCATGACGTTGCTCACTCAAAACAGTACTGACACCTGCACTGCGCGCAGGCGCAAGTGTGACAACAGCCTTTCGTCTGAAGAGCCGTGTGAAGGGAAACTTTCATGCACGGTTCGGGAACGGCGGCGGGGCGGTCGCCCGCCCCGCCGACCGCGACTTAGCCGCGTTCATGGACATTACCTGCAAATGACTCATTGTACAGGCTCAAGTCGTATATCATCACACCACATTGTACCAGTGGCTGTACCCGACCAGTAACCGAGTCGACATGCAATCACCACAAATGTACTGTCGCCCGAATTGAACTGCATACTAACGGTGGTCCAATCGTTTGTGCCAAATAAGCCGGCGGTATATTCCCAAGTACCGTACAAACCCAGATTCGCGCCTGCTATAACCGAGCCGTCGGCATGCGCTACTCCTTCCGTCTTGATCTGGCCAGATAAGCGGTAGTTAGTGTTTGGCTGAAGAGACACGGTTTGAATCCATCGGGCGTCGTTGGGTACAGTCGCGGTGATCTTCGCGCTCTTGCTCCCCTCGTAGGAATGCGAGTTGTCCCAAGTTAAGGTTGCGTTGGGCCAGTCCCATATATCACGAGTCCAGCCAACTGGATCGCCGCTCTGAGAATAAGTGCCTTCTTCAAAACCCCCATTTGCGATGAAATTGACACCCGGCGTCACATTTCCTCCGCCAAAGTTATCAAAGATGGCGCGGCCGTTGTAGAACAACAGTCCAATCGCGCCGCCTTTACTGTTGAAGAAGGTTCGATCAGACGCGTTCATCGTGACCGTGCCGACGAGTGCGCCGTTCTTGTAGACTCCGACGTTTCCATTGGCAAGCGCTCGCCCGCCGAGTTGGTCACCGTCGCTGAACGTCACCGTGATCTGCGGATAGGTTAACCAGCCGCGACTCGGCCGATAGGTGTCGACACGGACTGCGCCAGCGCCGCTTCTGGCCTTGGCGGCATACCGAACTTGGATCGCGCCCTTGGTCCATCTGGGGCTGGCGCCGCCCTGCACTTTCAGCAAAAGGTCCTGGTCGCTCGCGCTCCGGTCCACCTTTGTCAGCTTGACAAAGGCTTCCTGATTGACGCCAAAGCTGCTCGGCTTCCAGTACAGCGGCCCGCCGTTTTTCACCTCCACCTGGTTGCCGACGATCTTGTAGGCGCCGATCCCGGTCTTGCCATCCCAGTTGCTTCCCAGCGCGCCGTTGGCCCGGTTAAAGTTGTCGAGGATACCGTTTTGTGGGAAGACGTTGATGGCCATGACCGTCAGAGTCGCAGCGGTCGTCGTAGCCGTACCCGCGACGTTCGTAAACACGGCACGATACTGCTTGCCGTTGTCGGCGGATGTCGCCGTGAAGCTCAGCGTGGTGGAGGTCACACCGGGGATGTTGGCCCACGTCGCGCCGCCATCCGTGCTCACCCGCCACTGCACGGTCGGCGCGGGATCGCCGCTTGCCGCCGCACTGAACGTCGCCGTCTGCCCTGCATTCACGGTTTGGTTCGTCGGCTGCAGTGTAATACTGGGGACGACGGGTGTCCCTACAAAAGCAAAGTTCGCAGTAATCGTCTTATCACTGTTCATCGTCACATCAATGGGGTTTGCCGTCCCGGTGACATCGCCGCTCCATGCGGTGAAGGCATATAAGAGACTTGGGTTGGCTGAGATCGTTACTGAAGAGCTAATGCTGTAGCCGACATCGCCATTGCAGTCTCCTGGGCTTTTCGTAACAGTGCCGCTTGACGATGGAGAGACACTTGTAGTGATCTCGTAGCAGCGGGGCGTGACGCGGAACCAGTCGAAATAGGCCGTAATCTGCTTAACATCCAACACGCTATAAGCTGCCAATCCTATCTTAGGATTGGTCAAATTCACAGTAATTGGATGACCTAGTCTCTTCCAAACGATACCGTCCGGGCTGTAGTAGCCACTATAAGAATTACCTGTACGGGCGATCTTGATAGGTACGGAGTCCCACATGGGTGTGAAGTATTGGTAAACGATCGCGCCACTGGCTTCAGCCTGCAATTCAAGCCCGTAGGTACCACTGTAGATCCGCGTAAGCTTAACATAGCTCTGATCGTTCTGATAGATCAGGAGGCCACCCTGCTGGTAATTAGCGTCTGGAGGTTCCCAAAAATCGACCTTGGTGCTTACCTCGAAATCACCGGACGGAGAATTCCGAAGCAGAAGGTTCTTCGCGTTATTCCCGCTTTGAAGATCGCCAACCTGGGTGGTAATTCCAAGATAACCATATCCTCGGCGCCCCGACGGCCCTCCGAAATACCAATGACTGGCATCTTCTCTTATCCAAGACCAAGCGCTATCCAACGTACCCGTTTCAAACTCATCATTGTGGTAATCGTCCTCAGAGCGTGGGATGAAGCTCCAGATAAGTGACCAGTCACTCTCTCCTGCACCATTGATCGCTTTAACACGCCAAAAGTAACGTGTGTTGTAAGTCAATCCACTTGAAAGGGTATAGAAGGGCGATTGAGTAGTGGCATCGGCAATGAGCGAGTTGAACCCTTTGTCGGAGGCGACTTGGACACGAAAAGACGTTGCAAAAGTAACTTCTGCCCATCTTAGTGTGGGTTGGAGTGTCGGAACGGCATCGTAATCGTTATAAAACATCGGCAACGGAGCCGGCGGAACTTGCTGCGCTAAGCGGAACTGGACGTCATCGATGTGAACTATGGCTCCCAATCCTTGTGCAACAATCTGGATACGTGCATTGGTGGTTCCAAGTGGCATCGTCACTGAGCCACCGAAACGTGCCCAGTCATTGGTAGCGCTTGTATGGTCTGTAGCAATAAAGGTTGATAGTACCTCTCCGGTTGTAGAAAGTGCCAGAACTTGAACTTGTAAGCTAAAACTACTCGTTTGTGATGAAACGTTCACCCAACCTGTTACTTCGTAAACCTGCCCTGCTAATGCCGACATATCTTGGCTTAACTGGTATTGGCTAGCACTTGGTGAAAGCTGCAGCGCCGATAGGCCAGATCGATGTGAAGCGGTGGTACAGGATGGTGATCCCGAGGAGACAGTCCAGAAGGTCAAACAATCCTCAAAACCGCCATCCGTTAAACTCAACATTACCGTCATGAAGGGGGAGGCGTAGAGTACGTCGCGTTCAGGATTGATTGAGGTGTTAACGAAGGTGGCACGTGGGAAGGCATAGAACCCATAGTTCATGAGCGATTTACCGGGCGAGCCCTCTGGGTCATCGAGAGTGTGAGGAAGACCGAACGCATGCCCCAGTTCGTGGGCCGCGCCACCCTCACTGACTCTCACGGCACAGCCCGAATACAGACAGTCTCCGATCACATTATCAGGATCAATAGCAACTAGAAACTGGTTACCACCTCCCAGCCAAGGTCCACCCGCGCCATCGTGCTGGAAAAACACGCCATGTATCCGATTGCTTTGCCATGGGTAGCCTAACCCAGAAAGATCGCTAAAGATGTTATTCCATAATTCGTAGCCCCATCCGCATGATGTGTTGGGAGGATAACACTGTCCATAGTAGTAGCTCAAAGGATGCGTCCCCGTCACTATTCGTGCTGGTTCGAGATCGAAGGTCCGGTCACGAAGTTGCTCTCCATACCATCTCTGGATCAATTGCATCTGTTTGTTTACGAATTCCAGGAGAGCTTCATTTGGGATTAGGTCGTTGGGCACAAATAGAATAGGCACGACTTTGTAACCCGCGGCAGTCACGGATAGTGGGCCGTAAGCTCCTTGTTTTACCGGTTGCATTATATCGTTGGGCAATAAGAGATCGATGTTAGATTGAGATGGAGGAGTTGGAGTTGACGCAGGCTCTTGTCCGATTGAAGTACTGCCATGTGCAACCGTTGCAGCGCTAACAAATAGCAGTGAGAGGACGAGTATAGTGAACGTAGCTTGGAAAGGTCGTAAGTGCAACATAGTATCCTCCATCTTAACGGAGCCGGGTCTGCCCGACCTAGCGGCTAACAAGAAATCGGTTGCGTATTTAGAGTGGTTTCCGATTGCATGTACGGTCAACTGGATTCGAGCCTTGAGGCAATTCCGGCCCAAGCCTCGAATCCAGCCCGTACACTCAAAAGGAACTCGCTCTATTATACAATGGGAGAATCCACCATTCAATGAATTTTATGACAAAAATATAAGAATTTTATGACAAAAATATAACAAAGCCAGTCTGGACGAGAGTACCATGCGTGCTTGGTTAGAAAATGGCTAGAAACACGTCATACCCATCCCACCATCTCCCTTGCTGTAAGTCATAAGATATATTCCCCCGCCAGAATTTGCAGTCTTTTCACCCTGGCGCGAAATCACCGTGCGCGACGCCAAAGGCGGCCACGAGCGCGTTACCATGTTGCCCGAAAGCCTCATCGCGCCGTTGCAGGAATATCTCAAGCGTGTCAAGCTGTTGCACGAGCAAAACCTGGACGCAGGCTTCGGACAAGTCTATCTGCCCTACGCGCTCGACCGCAAATACCCCAACGCCAGTCGCGAGTGGGGTTGGCAATACGCTTTTCCTTCCGACCGGCTCTCGACCGACCTGCGCACAGGCCTCAAGCGTCGCCACCACATGGACGAAAGCAACTTGCAGCGCGCCGTCAAAGCTTGTCCTGAGTGAAACGAAGGAACGCCGTGCGCCTGGCCCGCCTCGTCAAGCCCGCCAGTTGTCATACCTTCCGCCACTCGTTCGCCACGCACCTGCTCGAATCCGGCTATGACACGCGAAGAGGGACTGTCCAGGAACTCCTCGGCCACAAGGACGTCAAAACTACCATGACGCGAAGCGCACCACGTCCTCAACCGCGGCGGCCTGGCCGTCCGTAGCCCGTTGGACTGAGCGGGCGGCTGCGTCGCGCTCCGCGCCGCGCCCGCGTGTGATTGACAGTTTCTCCCTTTCCGACTACAATCCCCACCTGCATGTCGCCTATCGCGTATCGCTTATGGGGTCAGCGATATGCGATAGGCGATGTGCCATCAGCCATCTGCCATGCGCGATGTGCCATCAGCCATCTGCCATGCGCGATGTGCCATCAGCTATCTGCCATACGCCAGTGAGGTTGAATCACCATGAAGATGCTAACCAGCGCCGAAATCCGCCAGCAATTCCTGGACTTTTTTGCCGAGCGCGGGCACGCCATCGTGCCCAGCGATTCGCTCGTTCCGGCGGATGACCCGACGCTGTTGTTTACCAACGCGGGCATGAACCAGTTCAAGGATGTGTTTCTGGGCCTGGGCGCCCGCTCATACAAGCGCGCGGCCGACACGCAAAAGTGCATGCGTGTGGCGGGCAAGCACAACGACCTGGAAGACGTGGGCCGCGATACGCGCCATCACACCATGTTCGAGATGCTGGGCAACTGGTCGTTCGGTGATTACTATAAAAAGGAGGCCATCGCCTGGGCGTGGGAATTGCTCACCGAGGTCTGGGGATTGCCCAAGGATCGCCTGTGGGCTACCTGCTTCAAGGACGACCGGGGCGGTCTCGAGACCGACGAAGAAGCCGCCGGTCACTGGCGCGAGCAACCGGGCATTGACCCATCGCACGTGCTTTACTTTGGGCGCAAAGACAATTTCTGGGAAATGGGCGAGACCGGCCCCTGCGGCCCATGCAGCGAGATTCACTTTGACCGTGGCCCGGACACGTGCGAAAAGCAAGACGTGCCCGGCCACGTCTGCGGAGTGAACGGCGATTGCGGCCGCTATTTTGAAATCTGGAACCTGGTGTTCATTCAATACGACCGGGCCAGCGCCACGCAGCTTGACCCGCTGCCCGCCAAGCACGTGGACACCGGCATGGGCTTTGAGCGCATCGTCTCTATCTTGCAGGGCGAGGACAGCAACTACAAGACCGACTTGTTCATGCCGCTTATGCGCCGGACGCAAGAAATGCTGGGCCATACCAACGCGCAGGTGGAAGAGAACATTGTGGCCTATCGCGTCATTGCGGATCATGGGCGCGCGGTGACGTTCCTCATCGGCGATGGTGTGCTGCCGGGTAACGTGGGCCGCAGTTATGTGCTGCGCATGATTTTGCGGCGCGCCGCGCGTTTTGGGCGCAAAGTCGGCTTCACCCGACCCTTCCTGGCGGGCGTGGCCGATGCCGTCATAGAGACGATGGGGCAGCACTTTTCCGAGCTGGTGACACGCCGCGATTACATCTTGCGCGCCATCACCGACGAGGAGGAGCGCTTTCAACGCACGCTCGACCTGGGCCTGGCGCGGCTCGATAATGTGCTGGCCGTGGTTCAAGATCAGATCGTGCCAGGCGCGGAGGCGTTCAAGCTCTACGATACGTTTGGCCTGCCGCTCGAAATCATCCGCGACGTGGCCGAGGAGCGCGGCTTTTTCGTGGACGAGCAGGGCTTTCAGGAGGCGCTGGCAGGGCAGCGCGAAAAGGCCAGGTCGTCCGAAAAGTTTGAGATGGACGACAAGACGCTCACGGCCTATAGCAATGCGTTGCGCCAGCTGCAAGAGAGCGGCCGCCTGGGCGTGGAAGGCGTCGAGCACGATCCGTACACGACGACCGAAATGGAAACGGCGCTCGTTGGCTTGCTGGTAGATGGGCAACTGGTTCAGCAGGCCAAGCCGGGCGACAAGGTGGAGGTCATTTTGCCCGCCACGCCGTTCTACGTCGAGTCCGGCGGGCAGGTGGCTGACATGGGCATGATCGCCCGCTTGCCTCAAGAAGCAGCCAAAGGTGACACTGTGCCGCTGTGGGAGATTGCCATCAGCGACACGCGCCGCCCGGTGCCGGGTCTCATCCTTCACGTCGGCCAGGTTCAATCGGGCCGCCCGCGCGTGGGCGAGCCATGTTGGGCGCTGGTTGATCCCGACCGGCGTTGGGACATTATGCGTAATCACACCGGGACGCACCTGCTTCATTCGCAACTGCGCGCGGTGCTGGGCACGCACGTCCAGCAGGCCGGGTCGCTGGTCGCGCCCGATCGCCTGCGCTTTGACTTTACCCATTCGGCCATGCTCACGCAGGACGAGTTGGACGCGGTGATTGAGAATGTCAATGATCTGATCATCTCCAACTACCCGGTCAATATTCACTATGAAAACTATAAAGACGCCGTCGGCTCTGGCGCGATGGCGCTCTTTGGCGAAAAGTATGGCGATGTGGTGCGCGTCATCCGCACCGGCTGGCCCGGCGAGGAGCTCGTGAGCCAGGAGCTGTGCGGCGGGACGCACGTCACCATGACGGCAGAAATCGGCCCATGCCTCGTCGTGTCAGAAGGCAGCGTGGGCGCGGGCATTCGCCGCATCGAGGCGGTGACCGGGCGCGGCGCGCAGGACTTTATCCTGGGCCGGCTCAACACGATGAACAATGCCGCCGCATATTTGTTGTGCGCGCCGGACGAGCTTGACCGCAAAGTGCAGGACACGCTCGAACAGTTGCAGGCGGCGCAAAAGGAGCTGACGCGCGTCCGCCGCGAAATGGCGCGGCGGGATTTTGATGTGTTGATGAACACGGTGCAGACCGTTGGCGATGTGCCGGTGCTGGCAGCACAAGTCAAGGTAGCCGACGTGGATGCGATGCGCGAGATGACGGACTGGTATCGCGCGCGTGTTCACTCGGGCGTGATTGTGCTGGGCGCGGCGATTGAGGGCCGCCCGCAAATTGTCGCCGCGGTGACGGACGACTTGACCGGGCACGGGCTGCATGCCGGCAAGCTGGCCGGCGCCGTCGCCAAGGTCGTGGGCGGCGGCGGCGGCGGCAAGCCGACGCTGGCACAAGCCGGCGGGCGCGACTCGAAGCGTCTGGCCGAAGCATTGGCGCTGGTGCCGGGCCTGGTGAGACAAGCCCTCGGTGTGTAGAGCGCAGGACAGATTGCACGGCGTGAAACGCAATTGGAACAAATCATCTACCTCGAACCCTCCGATGACATTCTGAGCATCCGCGACCGGGTGGATATGGCCGAGGCCAGGCGTGTGCTGCTCGTCGTGCCGCCGTACTCGGATGTGCTGACGCGGCGCGTGGACTTGACGCTCCTTCAGCGCCGCGCCGCGCTGGGCGGCATTGATCTGGCGCTCGTTACAGACGATGGCCTGGTTCACTCGCAGGCGCGCGAGGTGGGCCTGCCGGTCTTCTATTCTGTTCAAGCCGGACAGCGCAGGCAGCGCTGGCGTTCGCGCCGAGACGAAGAGGAGCCGCTCACGCAGCGCCGCAGCGAGGAAGCGTGGCAAGCGGCCGCGCAGCGCCGACCGCGCCAGGTCTCGGCCTACCGTCTGCGCTATGTGCGGTTGGGGCTGGCCTGGTTGATCTTTGTCGCGGTGCTGGCCGTGTTCGTCTTGGCCGCCGTGCTGCTCGTGCCGAATGCGCGGATCACGCTCGTGCCGGCCAGCCAGCCCGTCGTCGTTCGACTCAATATAGTGCTTGACCCCAACATCCAGATTGTGGACTATGCCCGGTCCCGCATCCCGGCAGCTCCGGTCTATGTCGAAATCGAGGGCAATGCCCAGATCGCGACCTCCGGGCAAAAGGACATTCCTTCTACGCGCGCCACTGGCAAAGTGGTGTTTGTCAATCAACTTAGCCAGCCCGTCACAATTCCCAAGGGCACAGCGATGCGCACTTCGGCGTTTACCACGGCCATCCGCTTTGTGACGGTGGCTGACGTCGAGGTGCCGGGCGGCCTGGCCGCGCAGATCGAAACACCCATCGAGGCGGTGGACGTGGGCGCGGGCGGAAACGTTGCGGCTAACCTTATCAACGAGGTCGAAGGCGTGGCGGCGCTGGCCGTGCGCGTGAGCAATCCCCAGCCCACCACAGGTGGCGGCGTCAGGCAGGTGCCGGCTGTGATGCAGGCCGACAGAGACCGCCTGCGCGCGGCGCTCTTGCAGCAGCTTCAGCAGCGCGCCCTGGCCCAATTGCAGTCCACGCTGGGCGAGCAAGAAGTGATCCCGCCTGAATCCCTGGCGGTGGCCGAGATCCTCGACGAGACTTTTGACCGCTTTGTGGGCGAAGAAGCTCCAGCGGTCGGCTTGCAGATGCGCGTACGCGTGTCTGCATTCAAAGTTGGAATGCAGGACGCGAATGCGCTGGTCTATGCCGCCATGGCGGCCCAGACACCGCCCGGCCACGAACTCATCGCCAACGGGCTGACCTTTCAGCGTCAAGAGACCTTGGCGCCGGCTGACGTGCGTGGCAATCTCTTGTTTGCGATGCGCGGATCGGGGTATGCGGCGGCGCGGCTCGATACGGATGTGGTTCGCAAGGCGGTGGCGGGCAAAGGGCTGGATACCGCAAAAGCTTACCTGGCACGATCGCTCCCGCTGCAGGCTGAGCCACTGGTACAAGTCTGGCCGAGTTGGTTTGGCAGGCTGCCGTTCCTCGCCTTCCGCACCGAGATAGAAGTCAAGCCTCAAGCCTAGGGACCAGTGGACAGTGGTTAGTGGCCAGTTGCGCCGACTAACCACTGACCACTCGTCACCCACCACTCACATGGGACGGATGCTGGCTCTCGACATCGGAAACAAGCGCATCGGCGTGGCGGTATGCGAAGAGACAGAGACGCTCGCTCGTCCGCTAACGACTATCACGCGAGCTTCTAAGCGTCAAGATTTCGAGCGCATCGCGCGGCTGGCGGCGGAGCAAAGTGTGGAGCGTATTATCGCCGGATACCCGCGCAGTCTTTCGGGCGACGAAGGACCGCAAGCCCAGCGCGTCCGGCGATATGTCGAGGCGCTTGCGGCGACGTTGCCTGTGCCGGTCGAGCTTTGGGATGAACGCTACACAACCGTCGAGGCAACACAACGTTTGATCCAGTCCGGGCGCCGCAGGCCACGTGATCGCGGTCAGCTCGATGCGGCGGCGGCGGCGATCATTTTGCAGGATTACCTTGACGCTCATCGCTCGCCCTCGCAGCCCGTCGGAGAACTCTTGTAGCATAGGGCCTTGTGCCCGTCGCTATTACGCCCACGAGGGGCTAAACTACACCTCTCCGACAGACTGCTCGACGGGCGACGTGCGAATGACCCAAGACGGAATACACCCTATGGAATACGAATGAAAAAACGTGCTGCTCGCACCTTAATCTTTCTTGTCACTCTTTTCATCTTTTTTGGCGGCATCGGAGCCGCCGGTTACTATTTCCTCACGCGGCGACCCGCCTCGTCCGGTGAGGGCAGCGTCACTCTCAGCGCGCCGACGAACATCCAGGATTTCGGCGTGTCGCTCTATTTGGATTTTCGCCGGGCAGAGCTGAGCTTGCCGGCCGGCGACGATCCGGCGACGGTGGTGTTTACAGTCGAGCCGGGCGAATCGGTGGGGCAGATTGCGTCGCGCCTGCAGCGCGAAGGTTTGGTTCGCGATGCGGAGCTGTTCCGACTGTACCTGCGTTACGCCAGGCTCGACAGCGGCGTGGAGGCCGGCCAGTTCACGCTCAAGAAAACGATGACCATTCCGCAGATCGCGCAGGCGCTCCAGAGCGGCAAGCGTGGTGACGAGCTGACTCTGACGATTCCCGAGGGGCGCCGGTTGGAAGAGGTGGCGTTGCTGGTGGAGCAGCAGACGCCGATCAGCGCCACGGCCTTCCTTGCGCTCGCGCGCGACGCCAAAGCATGGACGTCTCAATACTCGTTCCTGTCCGAGCTCCCGGCGAGCGCTTCGCTCGAAGGGTACCTGTTCCCGGACACCTATCGCCTGCCGCAGGACGTGACGGCTTCCGATGTGATTGCGCGGCTGCTGGCGAATTTTGATCACCGCCTCACGCGCAAGATGCGCGACGATCTGGCCTCGCAAAAGCGCACGCTGTTCCAGGCCGTGACGCTGGCTTCGATTGTCGAGCGCGAGGCCGTGGTCGAACAAGAGCGGCCCATCATCGCCGGCGTGTATCTCAATCGCCTCGAGTCCGACATGGCGCTGGATGCCGACCCGACGGTTCAGTACGGCATGGCTTCGGCCAGGGGCATAGCGCCGTGGTGGCCGCAGTTGGTGCAGGAAGACTATCGCGCCGTCCAGTCGCCGTACAACACCTACCTCAACCCAGGTCTGCCGCCCGGCCCCATTGCTGGCCCGGGGCTTGCTTCGCTTCAGGCGGCCATTGATCCCGCGCAGACGAATTTCTACTTCTTCCGCGCGTCGTGCAGCCGCGATGGAACGCACATGTTTTCCAAGACGCTGGAAGAACATGCGGCTAAGGAATGCAAATAGAATGAGGCCGGCGGCAGGCGGCAAGTGGCAAGACAGACTTGTGCCTCGCGTCCTGCTTCTTGCATCTTGCATCCTGCTGCTTGCCTCTTGCGCTTTTCCCGGCTCGACTGCTCCCGTCGTCAAGTTCGGTCTCGTTGCGCCTTTTGAGGGGCGTTATCGGCCGGTCGGTTATGATGCCATTTACGCGGCCCGACTGGCCGTGCGCGAGCGAAACGCGGCCGGTGGAGTGGGGGGCTATCGCGTGGAGCTGGTAGCCTATGACGATGGCGGCGACGCGCCCTCGGCCATCGAGCGGGCCAGGCAGCTTGCGCTCGACCCGCAGGTGGTGGCCGTCATCGGCCACTATCGAATCGAGACGACTCGCGCCGCGTGGGATGTTTACGCGCTCGCGGCGTTGCCCCTCGTCGCGCCGGTCATCCCGGCCGATGTGCTGCCCGATGCTCCGTGCGCAGGCTGTTCGTTCCCGGCGGCGTTTCGCACCGGACCGCCGAGCCAGGCGATCAGCGGCTCGGTGAGCCTGGACGATGTCTTGGCAGGTGGTGTGTTGACCGGGACACTTGTCGCGGTGGGCGCTCCGTGGCCGCACGATGTCCCCCAGGCGCGGCAGTTCATCGCCCGTTATCGCGTTGTGTCGAACGGCGTAGAGCCGGGGCCGTATGCGTGGGCGACGTACCAGGCTGCGCAGATGTTGTTTGACGCGATAGGGCGCGCGCCGGGCAGCCCGATTCGGCGCGGCGTCGGCGTGCAACTGGCGGCGCATTTTGACGCGCGTGGGACGTTGCCCGACGTCCCCACGTACTGGTACCGCGTTCAAACGGATGGGCCGCCCGAGTTACTGCAGCGATAAAACAGCCGCTTGACTTGTTGCCGTCTACGTCATACAATGACCGTGTAAGCAACAGCCTGTGTGTTTTGCGTTGTGCTCGTATTTTGCCCATGCTCCTGATGCGCCGGCTGTCTGAGCGCCATGGTTCATGCAGCACGTAAGGAGGCATCCAAATGTCCAATGCAGATGCAAGGCCCCCTGCTCCCGGCGGACCGGGGTCCGAAGAACCGACCATGATTGCAGACCGTTCAGGTGGCGCGCCGCCTGCGGCGCCCCCCGAAGAGCCGACGCAGCCCGGCCCGCCTGCGCCGCCCATCGAGTCCACTCAGCCGGCTCGGCCCTCGTCCAGCGCAGCGACCCTCGCCGGCGCGAGTGCGGCAGCCGGGCCATCCGCTGGCTCGATTCACAACCAGGACACGGTCGTTTCGCCCCGCCTGCGGCAGTTGGCTCAGACGCCGTCTCAGCCGCTCAGGCCACCTTCGGGCGAGTCGCCCCGGGCGGCCGGCGTCGCCCAGTTGACGGCGGGCTTGTCGCCCCGGATGATTATGCTGATCGGGGCAATCGCGGTCCTGATTCTGCTGGTGCTAATTTTGATCGGCGTGCTTTTGACGACCAAGAGCGGCGTCGTGGCCGGGCTGTTTGCCACCAAGACGCCCGCGGTCACGCGCACCCGGGCGGCCACGCCCACCTCGCCCTTCCCGCCGACGTTCACGCCCACGCGCGTCCCGCCCACGGCCACGGCCACGCCCATGCCGCCCACGAACACCCCTCGGCCCGCGCCGGTGGCATTGGCCAAGGATGTGTTGGCCAAGGTCACACCGCCGGAGGGCATCAAGCTCAAGGTGCGCGATAACGCTTCCACGGCGGGCAAATTATTGGGTGAGTTGGACGCCAACACCCAGGTCACCATCGTGGATGGGCCGGCGGATGCCAACGGCATCACGTGGTGGAAGGTGGATAACGGCAAAGGGTTGTCGGGCTGGTCGGCGGAAGGAGTCGGGGGGGTCAAGTACCTGGTGCCGGTCGGCTGGGCCAAGTAGAGCCTCCAGCATCCAATGCCAGGCGTGAGTCGTAAAACGTAAAACGTGAAACGTGAAACGTAAAGAGTCAAGACATTACGTTTCACGCTTCACGTTTTAGAATGTACTATCTTTTTGAGGAGCATCTATGGCTCACCAGCTCGTGACTCATCTCGATGCGGATCGGCAGCGTGCCGTCGAAAACGTACGTCAAGCCGCACTGGGCCTCTTGGCAAGAACCTCCCAGCGCCATGCCGTTGGGCATGACGCTGCTCATGCCGACCGCGTCGTGGCTCTGCTGGATGGCTTGACCGAAGCGTTGATGACGCGCCCAGAGCACAAGCTGGCGCAAGAAGAAATCTGTATCCTGCTTGCGGCGGCTCATCTCCACGCCGTGGGAATGCAGGATGAGCAGAGTGAACCTGATCTGTTCAAGCGCTTGTCCAGTTACCCGGCGCTGAGCGCAGAGATGATCTACCACGCTCTTGAAGCGCCAGAGGAAGCAGTGCGGTTGGGTCTGGTGAATGATCCAGGCCTGGTGGAAATGATCGCGCGAGTCGTGGCGCGCCACCGAGAAACTCACTCCCTTTCGCCAGAGTATGATGACTTTGGCATGGGCGGGGCCACAATCCGACCACGCCTGCTCGCGGCGCTGTTGCATCTGGCGGATGACCTTGACCTGGACTATCGCCGCGTTGACTTGGAGCAACTCAAGTTGATGCCGGTCTTGCCCGACCGAGCACTGGATTGGTGGCTACATCACTATGTGAGTGGCGTGCGCGTGGAAGACGAAAACGTGCGCATCAGTTATCGCGTGCCGCAAGAGAATACCGCCTACGAGAGCCTATTGCCTGAACTGGTGGAACGGCAACTGCGAGCCGACTTTGATGCGCTGCTCGACACGTTTCGTCTGTACGGCGTCAAGCCTGCGATAGGCGCTTCGACCATCCAGCGGATGCGCGCGGTCAAGCCCATGCCGCTCGAGGTGTGGGCCGCCGCCGAGCGTCGCCTGGCCAAGTTGAAAAACGTAGAGCCTGCGCCCGCGCCGGTTTCGCCGCTCGTCGAAACGGTGCAGGGACTCTTGGCGACGATGGGCTATGAGTGCGACCCGCCGGATTGCCAGGCGCCCCTCACGTGCTTCCGTTGCAAGCCGCAAGGTGGCGGCCTGCGTTCGCCGCTGATGGTCGCCTGCAAAGACGGTCCCGCCGAAGTGGCGGATGTCCAGTCCATCGCATCGCAATTCGACACGACCTGCCAGCAAGGTTACATTATTGCCGAGACGCGCGTGTTGCCGACGGCGCACGACGCCGCCTGCGCCGATGGCCGTATCAAAGTGTTCACGCTGGCCGGCTTTTACAACGAACTGCTCGACTTTTCCGCCTACGTGCGCAGGCTGGTGGACGACTATTCCGGCAGTGAACTGGCGCACTATTATGTGGATTTGGGCTGCGCGCGCTACTCGTACGATGACAAAGGCCAGGTCGTCGGCGAGGATCACTACAAGCCGATGGATAGCTATGTGGATGCGTGGCTCAAGGAATCCGGTGGACAGCGCAACCACATTTCCATCCTGGGCGATTACGGCACCGGCAAGACCTCATTCTGTCGTCAGTACTCGGCCAAATTGGGCCGCTGCTGGCTTGCTGACCCCGACCGCGAGCGCCTCCCACTCCTTATCAATCTGCGTGAATACACCAAGACACTCAAGGTGGACAGCCTCATCACCGATGCTCTGGTGAACCAGTATGGCATCCGAGGCGCGACCTTTGAAGCCTTCACGCGCTACAACGCCGATGGCAAGCTCTTGATTCTGTTCGATGGCTTTGACGAGATGGCGCAGCGCACGGGCGCGCGAACGGCGGTGGACAACTTTTGGGAGTTGGCAAAAGTGGTGGCGCCGGGCAGCAAGGTCATCCTCACCTGCCGCACGCCGTACTTTCGCACGCATCACGAAGCCGAGGCGCTCTTGCATGGTCAGCGCTCCCCTCTCCTCGCAGGAGAGGGGCCGGGGGAGAGGTTATTTGAAGGGAGAGAATTCATTGACCTGCGCAACCGGCCCAACTTTGAGATCGTCCACCTGGAGCCGTTCAGCGACGACGACATTCAAGCCGTGTTGCGCGCACGGTTCCCCGATCAGTGGCAAGCGCATTGGGAGCAGATCCAACACATCTACAATCTGCCTGACCTGGCCCGCCGACCGGTGTTGCTCGACATGATCGTGCAGACGCTGCCGCAGTTGAAGGAAGGCCAGACGATCAACGCGGCCAGGCTGTACCAGGTCTATGCCGATTTCTGGCTGGAGCGCGAGGTGGCCAAAGGCCGCACGCTGATCGCGCCTGCCGACCGGCGGCTGTTTGCCGAAGCGTTGGCGATAGAGATGTTGCACACGAGCGAGCTGGCGATTCACTACAGCCGGATTCCGGCGCAGGTCAAGGCGCATTTCAAGCTGGACAAGGCTGAAGAGATTGACTATTTCGAGGCCGACATTCGCACGTGCAATTTTCTTGGCCGCGACGAGGCCGGCAACTATGCCTTTGCGCACAAGTCATTCATGGAGTTTTTTGCTGCGTGCCGGTTGCACCGCTTGATGCTGGAAGACAAAGCGACAGCCAACGGGCCGGTGCGCATCAACGAAGAGATACGCCAGTTTTTGACCGGCCTGTTTGCCATGCTGCCCAAGCCAGAGCCTGGCCCGCCTCATTCTCCGCCAGAAGGTTTTGTATGGGTGCCGCCGGGCGAATATATCCTGGGCGGGCAGTCTGGCTTGGATGTGCAGATTGCAAAACTGGAACAGGGATTCTTTGCCGCCAGGACACCTGTGACGAATGTTCAATACGCCCGCTTTGTTGCAGAGACCAAGCACAAGCCGCCGGAGCATTGGAAAGGCAAACGCCCGCCTCAAGAGTTAGCCGATCATCCGGTTGTCTATGTGACCTGGCATGACGCGGTGGCTTATGCCCAATGGGCCAAAGTGCGTTTGCCAACAGAACGAGAGTGGGAAAAAGCCGCGCGCGGCTATGACGGACGCGAGTACCCCTGGGGCGAGTGGGGCGAGGGACGCTGCAATATATATGAGTCGAGCATTGGGGGCACATCACCCGTGGGACAATTTTCTCCGGGCGGAGATAGCCCTTATGGTTTGCAGGATGCCGCCGGCAACGTGTGGGAATGGACAGCCAGCACATCGGAGCCGAGCGATGAAAGCCGCCGGGTGTTGCGTGGGGGGGCGTTCTACCCCGATCGTAGCGGCGCTCGCTGCGCGTATCGCTACCAGTACGGTCCGCTCGTCGACTGGGTCTACGGCGGTTTTCGGATTGTGGTCTCCCCCATCTCTCCCGCCTCTGCACTCTGAACCTCTGCGCTCTGAATCTCTGGAAATGGTGGAAGATGGATGACGAGCAACCCAGGAGAATAAAACGGGGGAGGGGATTTTGGCGCCTGCCTCGATCCGCTATTGACTTTCGAGTGGTCAAGTTGTACAATTTGTACGAAAGGTACATGAGGGGGGGGTGTAAGATGGAGCGAGTGTATAGCGCCGCCGAGGCGCGCGCCGGCCTGGCGCAGATTCTGGCCGAGGCCGGCTACGCCGGGCGCGAGGCCGTGATCCAGCGCAACAACAAGCCGATTGCCGTCATCATCGGCTACGAGCAGTACCAGGAACTCGTAGCGCTGCGCCAACAATCGCGCGAGCGCGAAGCGCGGTTCGCCGTCTATGACGAGATCCGCGCGCGCAATGCGGACGTGGAGCCTGCGCAGGTCGAGGCGGACGTGGCGCAGGCGGTCAAAGCTGTGCGCACACGCAAACGCAGCAAGCGATGACCGAGCCATCCGATGTTCCTGCCGCGCTCGTGCGCGCTGTCCTGGACACGAACGTGTATGTCAGCGGCACGCTCCTTGCGTGCGGCGTGCCCTACGAATTGCTGGAAGCGTGGCGGCAGCGCAAGTTTATCCTGATGACTTCGGAAGCCATCCTCGCCGAGATTGAGCGAGTCTTGCGCTACCCGCGCATCCGCCAGCGATATTCGGTCACGGCTCAAGATGCGGCGCGCCTGATCGAATCTTTGCGAGCCGATGCGCTCGTCGTGCCGGGCGATGTCGAGGTCAGCCGCGCTTCGGACGATCCTGATGACGACAAGTTTCTGGCCTGCGCGCTGGAGGGACAGGCCGAGTGCATCGTCACAGGCGACCCGCATCTACTGAACCTCGGGCCGTATCACGGCATCGCGATCATCACGCCGCGCGAGTTTTTGGAGCGGCTGCCATCCCAACCTGGTCAATAATGAGACTCTCGCGTTTATAGCGTCGAGAGTCTTGTTGAATGTCTTGAACCCACAGGAGCAACGATGGACAACACATTGATGAGCACCCTCGACGCCGACCATCGCCGCGCGGTGGAAAACATCCGCGAGGCCGCCGGGCGCATCTGGGCGCGCCCATTGCATCGTTACTATACTGATCACACCATTGCCCATAGCGAACGCATTATCGCTTTGCTGGACGGTCTTGTATCTGGCATGATGGCGACGGACAAGCGGCTCTCGCCGGCCGAAGTTTTCGTGTTGCTCGCTGCTGCGTATCTGCATGACATTGGCATGCAGGACGAGCGATTCGCAGGGTGTGATCTGGAGACTGTCAGAGCTGATTATCAAGACGTGACTGCCGAGTTGATCTATCGCTCGGTTGAAAACCCGGCGGAAGGATTCAATCTGAGCTTGCTGAATGATCCTGCCCTGGTTGAAGCGATAGGATTGGTTGCCAAAGGCCATCGCCAAACTGACCTGTCGGCGTCCGAGTATGCGCCGCTCGTTTATGGCAATGAGACGTTGCGCCTGCAATTATTGGCCGCTTTGCTTCGCTTGGGAGACCGACTGGATGTTGATTATCGCCGTGTTGACCTGGAGGCCTTGAAGCTGGCGGCTGCGCCTGCAGAGTCGCGACTGCATAGGTGGACTTGTTACTATGTCAGCGGCGTGAGGGTGGTGGACGAATACATTACGATTGCCTATCGCCTTCCCAAAACGCGACCCGGTTATCGGAATCTCATTGTGCCGCTGGTCGAAACGAACGTTCGCGCTGCGCTGGGCGCTCTGGAGGAAATCTTGCGGGCCAATTCTGTCAAGGTGGCATTGAGCAAACCCTTGGTGCGTCTGATGCGGACAATGCAAGTGATGCCGCCAGAATTGGAAGAGCAAGCCAGGCAAGACGAAGCAGTCAAGCAAGCTCGTCATCGCGCGGTGGCCGAGGCGAGTCAAGATCGCCAGCGCGCACGTCCTATAGCAGTTCTGCGCGAGTCTACCAAATGGGTGACTGGCCCGCTGGCCTTGGCGCTGGCGGATGAAACCGGAAAATCGCTGCGACAGCGATTATTGACCCAGGCTTCCAAGCTGCCCAGCACGACGTACCTGGATATGGATCTGCTAGAATCGGCGACGGCTGATATGATCCGCATCAACCGGGAGGCGCGGATTCTGCTGGGTGCACATCGCATTGCGCCCAACGCCGGGCAATTGGAGGCGCTGCGGCAGAGAGCCAAAATCTTGGCCGAATACCTGATTCGCATCTATCGCCTGAAGCGAGGCGACGCGAGTGAACTGGATAGATTAGCCGGGCTGCCAACTGCGGATGGCGACGGGAAGGACGAATGAAAGGGGTGTGACCAAATCTGGTTGTGGCGTAGGGGCAACCCTCGTGGTTGCCCGCATCTGGGCAGGCACAAGACCTGCCCCTACGCAGACAACCAACTGATTTTGGTCACACCCGACTGAAAGGAGCCGATATGAGCCTCACATTGACCAGTATGCTCGATGCCGACCGCCAGCGTGCAGTCGCAAACATCCGCGAAGCAGCCGGGCGTATCTGGGCGCGCCCGCTGCACCGCTATTTCACCGATCACACCGTCGCACACAGTGAGCGCATCATCGCGCTGATGGATGGGCTGACGGCGGGCATGATGGCGGTGGGGGACAAGCGGCTTGCGCCCACCGAGATTTTCGTTTTGCTGTCTGCCGCGTACCTGCACGACATCGGCATGCAGAACGAAAAGTCTGCCGAGGGCGACCTCGACGAAATCCGCGCGCATCACAACGAGCAAACTGCCGAGATGATCTATCGAGTGTTCGAGGATCCGGCCAATGCGTTTTCCATCCCGCTCGCGCGCGACCCTGGCCTGGTAGAGGCAGTGGCGCTGGTGGCCAAGGGCCATCGCGGCGTGAAGCTTGAAAGCGACGAGTATGCTTCCATCGTCCACGGCGGCGAGACGCTGCGGCTGCGCCTGCTGGCCGCGCTCTTGCGCTTTGGCGACGAGCTGGACATT
>CAYGWJ010000287.1:0-16687 GCA_964353405.1 uncultured Anaerolineae bacterium | reverse complement strand
GCGCGTGCTCAACCATCGCAGACGGTTCAGGCTCCACACGCGTTCGGCCCAACAGTCTGACGCGCAACTCAAGCAACTCGTGAAGCGCTGGAAGGCGCTCCCGGCTGCCAGTGGCCCATAGTGAGTTTTGCGCCATTGCCTTTTGTCTGAAGATCAGGACTGTTTCCTGCTTTTCTCAATAACTTGTCGTCGCAGGTGCAAAAGTAGTCTGCTTTAGCTTCTTCCGCCGAAGCCAGATGCAGTGCGTCCAACGGCCCAATGCCGAGTTGGTCGAATTGTCTGGCTCGCTTTTCGACAGCCTCGGTCAACACGACAAACGTCTGCGCCTTTGACAGCACTTCGAGAGCGTATTCTTGCCGCGTCATGTTGGGATTGCGGCCTATCTCGAACTGCAATGCTTCAGACGAAACCAACTCTATTTTACCTGTTTCAAACATCGTCAAGATGCCAAGCACTGCTTCGGCTTCAAGCGTAATCCGAATCTGCGTCCTGCTATCCAGCGGACGTTGTAGGCTGCAGTTATCAAGATATATCTTCACAAGTACAGTATATCACTATTTACCGTATGCGTCATGTCCTGGTGATTATCCACATCTTATCGGACTCCCGAACTTGTTCGGGCCACTGCCTCAACAAGTTGAGGACTCCACGTAGTTGTGGGTAGTCACCAGGTCATGTCGGTTGTGTCGGGCCTGTCGGTGTCACTGGCGCGGCGAGGGAAGAACTGTATGCCTGCTCAAATGTGGCCTACTTCAAGTGCCGGTCGAACCAACCCAGGATACTGTTCAGCCGCTCGATGCGGCGGTCGGTGCGGCCCTCGCGGGAAAGGCCGTGCGGCTCGTCGGGGAAGCGCACCATCTCGGTTTCCACGCCCAGCTTTTTGAGAGCCACGTAGACCTGCTCGCCCTGCTCGATGGGGCAGCGCAGGTCTTGCTCGTTGTGGACTACCAGCGTCGGCGTTTTGGCGTTGCCGATATATTTCATGGGCGAGAGCTGCCAATAGTTGTCCAGGTCGTCCCACGGCGGCAGATTGCTGAATTCTTCCTGAAAGGCCCAGTTGAAATCGCTCGAGCCGTACATGCTGATGAGGTTGCTCACGCTGCGCTGCGTCACGGCCGCCTTGAAGCGATCGGTGTGCCCGATGATCCAGTTGGTCATATAGCCGCCGTAACTGCCGCCCGTCACCCCCATGCGTTTCTTGTCAATGTACGGCTTCTTTTGGACGAAATCGGCCCAGGCCATCAGGTCGTGATAGTCCACCGTGCCCCAGCCGTTGTGAATGGCCTTGGTGTGCTCTTGTCCATAGCCGCGCCCGCCGCGCGGATTGGAAAAGTAGACGACATAGCCATGCGCGGCGAAGTAGTAGAACTCGTGCATGAACAGATGGCCGTATTGCACCTGCGGCCCGCCGTGGATTTCGAGGATGGACGGATATTTCTTTTTCGGGTAGAAGCCGGGCGGCTTGAGAATCCAGCCTTGCAGGTCGTTGCCCGCTGCGCCTTTGAACCAGACCTCTTCGACCTCGCCCAGGTCAACGGATTGCAGGAGGGGTTGATTGAGATGGGTCAGTTGGCGCGATTTGCCGCTGGCCATGTCGCGCACCCACACCTGACCGGGATCCGTCATGGTCCCCAAGAAATAGCCCAGCGCCTTTTGATCGCGGTCGAAGGCGAACGCGCCCACCACGCCGTCTTGGCTGATAATGTCTTGCAGATTGTCGCCCTGCGCCGTGATGGAACGCAGGAGCGTGCTGCCGTGTTCCGAGACCTGAAAGTAAATCGTCGTGCTGTCCTTTGACCAGGTGGGCCGAACCATCGGCGGGCTGCCCGTGTCGTTGATCGTCCAGCTCGAAACGTGGAAATCAAACTGGCCGGTGAGGTTGCGCGCTTCGCCGCCGCCGCTGGCTGGAACGACCCAGAGGTTGTCGTTGCGCCAGCCTTCAGCGCGGCCCGTGTGACCGATGTAGGCGATCAGCTTGCCATCGGGCGAAAAGCTGGGCAGGCCCTTGGGGCCGAACGGCGTTTCGATCTTTGTCATCTTGCCGCCCGAGGCCGGAATCACGTACAGGTCATACGCGTCGGGATTGAAATCCGGGTCGGAATTGCGATTGGACGTGAACGCAATCGTCTTGCTATCGGGCGACCAGCACGGCTCTTGCTCGTCCAAGACGTCGCTGTCGGTCAATGGCCTGGCGCGCCCGTCGCGGGCGTTGATCGTCCAGATGTGCCAGCGCTCCTTGGGCAAATAGCCCGCGCCGTCCAGCTTGAAGAACACGCGGTTGACGCGGCGCGACACGACGCCCAGTTTCTTTTTCTGCTCGTCCTTTTCGCGCTCGACTTCTTCTTGATCTTTTTTGCGGAACTGGCAGACCAACTGTCTGCCGTCGGGCGACCAATCGAACGCGCCAATTTCGCCCTTTAGGTCGGTGAGCGGATGCGCTTCGCCGCCGTCAACCGGGATGAGATAAATCTGCGGCTGCTTTTCGTCGCCGCGATTGGACACGAACGCAATCTGCTTGCCGTCGGGCGACCACCTGGGCTGGCCGTCGGACTGTTTGCCATACGTGAACTGGCGCGCGCGTCCGCCATCGGTGGGCACAATCCACAGGTTCGAGTATTTCTTTTCCGTCTTGCGCTCCACCCACTTGACGGCAAAGACAATGTGCTTGCCATCGGGTGCGAGCTTGCAATCGCCGATGAGCTGCAGGCGATACAAGTCTTCTGCTTGGATGTGACGTTTGGTTCTGGTGGGCATGGGTTTCCTCCGGTTCATTTTCAGGGTCGGTCATTTGACGGCATAGAGTTGCTTGTAGACGGCGTAATACTCGCTGATGCGGCGAATATAGAGGCGCGTCTCGCTGTAAGAGACCGTCTCGTAAAACAAATCCGGGTCGCCGCCGGACGCTGCCTTCCATCGAACGGCGTTGCCAGGGCCGCCGTTGTACGCGGCCAGCGCGGCATACAGGTCGCCATCAAACCCGTCGCGCTGCCGGGCCAGATAGTACGTCCCGAACTTGATGCTGATATAGGGCTTGTAAAGATCGGTGCGAGAATAGTTGGGCCAGCCCAGCGCGCTGGCAATCTCTTGGCCGGTGGCGGGTATGATCTGCATCAGCCCGTGTGCCGAGGCGGTCGAAAACGACAGACTCTCGAAGAGGCTTTCCTGTCGCATGACGGAAAACACCAGCAGCGGGTCGAGCTTGCGCGCTTGCGCCTCCGGCACGACGAGGTCGCCATAGTGAGTGGGATAGACAAGTCGAGCGAGAAAAGACGGCGCATCGGCAAGGGTCGTCCCGCTGAGGCGGATCACGGCATCGGCGGCGGCGATGGACTGGCGATACAGGCCCATGTCGCGGAACAGAATCGCCAGTTGATAGAGCGCCAGGGCGTCGCCTTGATAGGTCGTCCGAACGGCATCGAACTCGTAACCGGCTTCGGCCGGCAATTCGAGCTTGACCAGCTCACGCCCGCGCTGCAGGGTCGGCGTGGCGGCCACATCGGCACGCAGGCCGCGCAGTTGCGTCGTGTCGCTGATGCTCAGTCGAGCGGCCAGCCACGCTTCAGCCTCGGTGCGTTGTTGGGTTTCGTCAAAGATGAGCGTGGTCGTGACGGACCGCAGTGGTATATCATCACCCCGCAGCCACTCGGCCGCGCGGACGCCGTAATAGCTCGTCGGGTCGAACGCTGCTGCGCGTGAAAAGAAGGTCGTGGCGGTGAGAGTCTCGCCTTGCGCCAGCGCGATTTTGCCCTGCCACATCCATGCGGCCGCCGTCCAGTCCGAAGCGGGATAGTCGGCGGTGAGCGTCACCCAGGCGCTTTGCGCCGCCGATACGTCGCCCGACATGCGCGCAGCCAGTGCCGCGCGCCACCAGGCCTCGGGCGCTTCTTTGCGCCCTGGATATTGGCTTGCCAGCTCCCGGTATACGCTCGCGGCAGTTGCCAGGTCTTGTGTGATGGCGTAGGTCTTTCCCTTTTCCATCCAGGCCGGGCCCCACACGCTCGAGCCGGGGGAATTCTGCAAAATGAGATCGAATTGTCGCACAGCACTGGTCGTCTCGCCTTGCGCACGAAAAGCCAGCCCCGCCCAGTAACGCGATTCTGCCAGGCGATGACCGGCCTGAATCGCGCGTGTGAACGCGGCCAAAGCCGGGTCGTACTGCCCTTCGCAATAGTCTACCAGCCCGCGCTCGAATTCGTCCACCGGCACGTTGTCGGCGACGAGAGCCACCAGCGCGTTGTAGGCATCGGTGGAATAGTAGGGACACGACAACTGATTTGCGGCGACGGTGGCATATTCATCTACGATGGACAGCCGCCGTGGATCAGCCAGCCTGGTTTGACCTGCTGCGTCGAGCGCCTCGACCGCGAGTGTCTGGATGCGCAAACGGTAGCTGGTGAACTGGGCGACAGACAAAATCGCATCGTATTGCGCCAGGGCGGAGGGCAGGTCGTCGGTGTCCAGGTAAGCGCCTGCCAGCTTTTCACGCAAATCGAGCGCAATGGTCGAGGGCGCTGTGAGCGCCGTACGGTACGCCTCGATGGCGTCCTGCGGCTTTTTGTCCGCGCGCAGCGCATCACCTATACGCTGGCTCACGTACGCCGCGACAAGGTCGCCGCGCAGCTTTTGGTACTGCCGATACGCCTCGACCGCGCCGGTGTAATCCGCTGCGCTCATGCGAGCCTGGCCGAGCAGAAACCACGCTTCAGCCTCGCGCGCATCGCCGGGAAAGCTGTTGGCGAATGCCAGCAATGTGTCGGCGGCGGATGGATCATCCGCGTAGAGTTTTGCTTTGGCAAGGCCCAATTGTGCCGCGCGGGTATCGTCTATGGAGGCAGAACTGCTCACCACGGCTGTGTATTCCAGCCGGGCGGTGTCATAGTCTCCGTTGAACATGGCGCGCCCGGCATGTTCCAGGCGGACCGCTGGCAATGGTGTGGGAGTCGGCGTGGGCGTCGGCGTGCTGGTGGCGGTTTCAGTCGCAGGCGGCGTGTGGGTTGTCGTGACGGCGCGCGTGGCAAGTGCGACGGGCGTGCCGGGCGGTGGTGTTGCGATACTTTGTGGAAATCTAGTGTTGCAGGCCAGCGCGGTCACGATCACCAGGATAAGGCCGAGCAGCGCTGGCAAGCGTGACTTGACCATGCGGCAACTATACCGAAAAAGCGGCGGATGTCAAACGCGCAACGCGGTCCAGATGTGATTCATTCGAAGAGCCGCCGCTCGTCCAAATCATACAATCCATACGCCGCCGCCAGCACCTCGACCGCGTGACGAGCGGGCTTGCCGGTGCCATGCTGCAACTGCCAGCGGCAAATCTCTGAATCAGATACAACCATGCGCGCCTCTGGCCCCTGGTCATTAATAAAGTCGAACGCTTCCTGGCCTACCTTCATCGCAATGTCGTACTTTTCCGCTTTGTAGCCATACGTGCCCGCCAGACCGCAACACCGGGCGTGGCCTTCGCGGATGTCCAGACCTGGGATAAGTGTCATCACGTCCAGAGCGGGCCGGCCCATGCGATGAGCCCGCGTCTGGCACGAGACATGATAGGGCAGCACCCTCGGCGTGTTCTGCGCGCTGAACTCGCCATTCAATTCGCCGTTGTCATTCAACTCGCGCAGGAACTCCATCATATCCCACATCGCGACCTTGAAGCGATGCGTCTCGTCGTTTTCGAGGTCGAGCATCTCGGAGGCTTCTTCGCGCAAAACGAGGACGCAACTGATACTCGTGCCCACGATAGGATAGCCCTTGTCCGCGTAGGGTATAAAGTGAGCCAGGTTCTGGCGATAGAGTTTTTCAGCGGCGGGAAACTCGCCATTGTTCAGCATGGGCAGGCCGCAGCAGTTTTGCGGCGGCACGATCACTTGATAGCCGTTGTGCTCCAACACCGCCACCGCCGCTTGGCCCACGCACGGCTCATAGTACTCGGTCGAGCAGCCGTGAAAGTAGACGACCTTCTTGTCAGATTTCAGTCGCTGGCCTGGCGTGCGCTTGAACCACGACTCGAACGTGCCTTTAGTGCTCCAGTGCGGGATGGGCGCGTGACGCGCGATCCCCATGACCTTTTCGGCCAGGTATCGGCTGATCGGGTTGTGCATCCCCAGATTTGCCAACTGCGGCGCCAGGCTGCCGATCTTGCCCAGCATCTCGTTGCGGCCGAGGAACCAGTTGCGCAGCGGGAGGCCCTTATCCTTGACGATTTGCGCTTTAGCCCGCGCGTTGATTTCGGCAATCTTGACGCCGGTCGGGCAGACCTCGTTGCACACGCGGCAGGCGGAGCAATAATCCACCGAGTGATCGGGCGTGTGGACCTGGCCGATTTCTCGAAAGCGCTGCGCCTGCGGCCCGACATACTTGGGGCCGGGGAATTTATCCGTCACTGCGGCGACGGGGCAGTAGCTCGTGCAGATATTGCACTTGATACATTCATCCAGTGTGGCGCTGACAGAATGCCAGGAAACGGTATGCATGTTGAACCCCAGTGCAAGTCGTTAGTGATGAGCGGCCAGTCGGCGCGCTGCCGCGCTGCCGGTTGCAATCGCGATGCCCTCGAGACTGCGTTCTTGAATCGGATCGGCGTGTGCCAGGATACCGCCTGCAGCAAAGACGTTGGCATACAGCGGCGAGCCGGTCGAGTCCACCGGCTGGAACTGGCGGTTGACCTGCACGCCGCTGGAAAAAATCGGATGCCCGGCCGGATCGAAAAATCGAGTGCGGAACCACACAGCGCGGTTTTCCGGCAGGACCAACGGCAGATTGAAAACGACTTCCCAGCCGTGGCCTGTGTGGTCGGTCATGATGCCGCCACCCAGGATGCCTCCGGTCGCCAGTAGAAAGTGGTCGGCGCGATGCTTGAGGGGACGCGCGCTCGCGTCGCTTTCGATCCAGGCGATGCGCCCGTTCTCGGCATGAAAGCCTTTGACGTCCATGTTGACTTCGACGCGCACACCCAGCTCTTCAACTCTGCGGCGCAGGGCTGTGGTGAGGCGGATGCCCGGCACGCTCGGCGGCAACGTTGGAATTTCAAAGACGGCTGCGCCGAGGGTGGCCTGCAGTTCTCTCATCACGGCGGTGTGTTCCGCCATGCCCAGAATCGCAGGCAGGCCAACCCGCTCGCCGGGTTGAACGAGCTTTATTAATTCGGCGGCCAGTTTTGCTCGACGGGTCGGGGCATCCAGGCCATTCGCCAGTTGAACCGTGTTGCTGTCGCGCCGGTCGGTGATGAGGTCAAGCGGCAGGAACGCGGCGCGCGCTGCATGGCCTTGCTTGCGCAAATTCTCGGCGATCAGCTCTGGAAAGAAATCGCGCATGCCGCGCAAGCCGACGATGAGCATCGGTTCGTCACGACTCAGGTCGCCTGTGATCTGCGCTTGTGGAGCCAGCCAGGCTGGCCGCATGGCGCCGACGGGTGAGGGCAAGGCTAGATTCGTATCGGCGTTGCCCAGATACGGCAGGCCGATTTCCTTTGCCAGAGACGCAAAAGCCTGCAACGTGTCTTTTAACTCTGTCTCATCCAACAATGCAAAAGGGTGCTGAGGCTGGGCCTTGACCAACTCTTGAATGGTCTGCAGTGGATGCTCGACGAGTGTGCGCTCGTCAGGATAGTAGCCTAGCACGTCAATCGTGCCGGCGCTCCAATGTGTCGCGCCCAAGCCTTTGGCGATGAGCTTGACTTGCCGTCCCGCTTTAGCTGCGGTGTAAGCGGCCATGAGGCCGGTCAATCCGGCGCCGATGATGATGAGGTCAAGCATGGGAAGCCTCGTCGGTGATCTTGGATGTCTCGGTCTCGGAGGTCTTGCCAGCGTAGAAATCTGTCATGGGGCTGCTCAGGTCTTGGTCCGGCAGGTGATCGGCGTTCATCAAGCTCAGATAAATCAACTCGTCCAGCCGCTCTTGCTTTAATTGCCGTCCCCACAGGATAGGCGTCAGACCTTTCCAGCGCTCCTGCAGAAAATCACGCAGCAGTAAATTGGCGTTAGCGACGGTTGACCGATGACCGACGACCGACGGCGACTGACCTCCGACGTTGTGAGCGGGCGACTGCAAGTACGCCACGTTCCACGCTGCGCCGTCGTCCTCCGTCTTTCGTCCTTCGTCCCTTGACATCTCGTGCAAAATTCCAGCGGCCCGATACGTGCAGAACCCGCCCTGGCACGGCCCCATCCCCAAGCGCACATCGCGGCGCAGGTCGTCAAGTGTGAGCGTGGGATTGTTGCGCACGGCATTTTCCAGCATCGCGCGTGTGACCAGCTCACACTCGCAGACCAGCTCGCTCTGCAGGTGATGCTCTTCGACTTCGTGCAGACGATGGCCCAGCCAGTAATGGCCCTGCTCGACGCCGGGCACAGTCGTGGTCGCCGTGACGCACGGCTTGCGGATGCCGATCTGCTCGCAGGCTTTGTCTACTGTCTTTTCCGCCATCAAGCGAAACGTGGTCCACTTGCCGCCAATAATGGTGAGCAAGCCCCACACTCTATCGCGCGTTCTGTGGTCGAGCAGCGTGAACGCGCGGGTGGCCTCCCGGCTTGCGCCGCCGTAACCTTCTTGATACAGCGGGCGCACGCCGGCCCACGAGCGCACCACGCGCGCCTGGCTGATGCCGGGGATGAGCTTGTCGCCTTCCTGGAGCAATAACTCGACTTCCCATGGCTCGGTCGTCAGATTCTCCGGGTCGGACACGCGCTCGTCGGTGGTGCCGATGACGGCGATGGTGTGAATCGGCACGATGATGTCGCCATCGCTGGGCATCTTGCAGCGATTGATGACGGTGTTGCAGACGCGATGATTCATTGCCAGCATGGTGCCTTTGCCGGGGATGACGTTGACGGTGAGGCCCGCTGTCTTGGCAATCAATCCCGCCCACGCGCCGGAAGCATTGATGGTCATGTCGGCGCGGATTTCCAGGTCCTCGCCATGTGCGACGTCCCGTACCTTGGCGCCGACAATGCGTTGGTTGCCTTCGCGTCCTTCGACCATCAGGCTCACCACTTGATGGTAAGTCAGGATTTGCGCTCCGGCGATTTGCGCCGCCTGGGCCGTGGCATGCGTCGCCAGAAAGCTGTCGGCGGAGCCATCCGGCACGGCAAACACGCGGCTGATGCGCGGGTTGAGCAGCGGCTCGCGCTTGCGCGCCTCGACCACCGGGATTTCGTTGCACGGCACGCCCGTTTTCTGGCAAGCGGCTTGGAACTGGTCAGGGTAGGGGCCTTCATCTTCCGGTGTGACGACGAAAAAGCCGCCCGTATCTTCGATGCAGTGAGTGTGCGTTTTCCGCAGGATGCGGTTTTCGGCAATGCACTCGACGGCGCTCTGCGGATCTTTGACCACGTAGCGCCCGCCGCTGTGCAACAGACCGTGATAGCGGCCCGTCGTGCCGTGGGTCAGGTCGCGCTTTTCGACGAGCACGACGCGAAAACCGCGCAGCGCCGCATCCCAGGCAACGCCGGTGCCCGTCGCGCCGCCGCCGATGACGAGGATTTCAGTTTCGAGGTGGTTCATACACGTTCCTTGTATGGTGAGATAAAAGCTCAGTCTCGTTTTCGTGAAGTATCTTTCTCAAAGGGCAGACGTGATTTATTCTCAGCCGGAAGGTCACTACCACACTGGGGACAGATGTTCAGCCATTTGTTATCTGGGTGAGTCCGTGACCCAGCATGAAATGACTGGTCGCCAAATTTCAGGATAGGATGATGCTCCGGGCCATAGCAACGTTGAAGAACCCAGAACTCGTTACAGTCTGGACAATGGTAATAAACAGCGCCTCTAATGTACAGTCTGTTCTCGATACCTTCAACAATCTTTCTCAGAACTTGCTTGTCTGCAACTTCAACGCCGCTGGGTGTAGCACCCCCATTGTCCACGGTTAGCCGCTTTCCACAATTCCAACAAATGTTATACAGTTCTGCGTGGTACATAAGAAAGCACTTGAGCAGTACGGACAAATTATCAGGCAGGAGCGGAGTCGCAAACACAGCGCCGAATGTGTGGCCGGGCCAATAAGCGGGATGCCCCAGAGCCTCCAGTGCCTCTTCGCGGAGAGGCGCACGTTGTCTAAACCTCTCGCCTCCCCAAAACGTCCATTTCTGTCCCTGGTCTGTATGAACTATGAATGTTGCCTGAACATCGTGCTCATCGCACGCAAGCCCATTGAGGTACTTTGTTTTGGCGATTCCCAAAACGTCCGTTGCAAAGGTATCATCAGTTCGATATAGTTCCATTTCTTTTGACTCGACGCATTGGACATCATACGAACGATACTTGGCATCTATGATAAAGCGGAAAACCTTGTCATTGACTTTGGCGACAACACTAATGTCTGGGGTGAGTTTGTCCTGCCAATCTTTCTTGACCATGATCTTTTGAAAGCACGGCAGGGTCGGACACACTTTGGGATCAAAGCACAGTTTTCCTTTTTGGCAAAGCTTTGGCTTTAGCACCGGCTGATAAGTGAGCTCAATCTGACATAGGCAAGGGCCACCGGGACAACTCAAGTCATACATCTCTAGCACAAAAGGCATATTCTTCGGCAATTCGAGCCCGGTCGGCGTTATTCGCAAAGAGTCTTTAGGGGTCGAACCCACTGGCTGAAAGTGAAACTCTCCCACAAGAATTTCATATAACTTGAGAAACAACCACTCTTCATAGAGATCGTCTATAGGGCGCACAGACACTTCGTGCCAACGGTCGAGAACGTCAGATACCTGCAAAAATCGCTTTATATCTATCACATGCGCAAAGTCACGATATGATTGAAACAGCGGAGCATACGTTGTACCTTGTAATAGTTTTTGCGATGGGCGATCTGGCGGTTGCTTATGGCGCATACTTGCTTTAAGAAAGCCGGCTTTGATGTACTTGTGCGCCTGCGCCAGAACGTCCGCGACTCGATCACGCAAGCTTGTAAGTTGCTTGACCTCGTTCGTTAGACGTTGACGCTGGGCGTCCAACCTGAGTTGATATTGTCTGCGCAGTCGAGCCGGAACGTCATTGGGCAAGGTGGCGGGCTGATGAAGCAAATGCTCCAACTTCTTTATCTGGGCTTTCAAATCAACAAGAATGACTCTCGAAACACGAATCAAAACGTCAAGAAAATGAGCGAGAAAACGGTTTTCCTGTGTATCGAAGGAAGCCTTTGCAGTCGGCATAGTTACGACAGGGCGATCAGGGCGCATAACAGCACGCCGGAACAGGTGGGAAGAGCGATGACCGACTGGCTGATCGAGGCGAGCCGTTTTCATCTCCGAGGTCAGTTCAACTGAAGGAGCAACAGTGAGCATGGGCCAGAATTGTTGAAGGCATGAGCCAATGCTGACAATCATGTCAGCCAGTCCGGTTACTCCTTCGATATCTGCATGGTGAGGAGCAATCTCAGGGAAATCGCCTTGACGTCTGGCTATATCCTTGACAAGAGCCTTGGCGGTTTCACAATATTTGATGGCAATCCCCTTGAGATAGTCAAGCATCTCACGATAGTCGTCCGCAGAAAGATTGGCTGGAACAGTCCAAAGACCAGGCGAAAGTGTTTCGTTGGCGATACCAGGCTGATCTGAACATCTGATCACCTCCACGAGTCCGACGACGGCATTGATGTCACGCGCGATCTCGATAGATTTTTTAGAGTCAGCCTTTGGTCGGTAGCCCTGTAGGCCATCATCCCGTATTAACGTGACTAGTTTCCCCTCGTGGTAAACCGCTAGAGTGTGCTGAGGCGGCAAGTCAATTTGAACATACCATCGGCTCGAGAACTGCGGACGAACAAACGCACCTGAATCGGCATCCCATGCAAAAGGTTTTCTTGTATCTTGATTCAAGAAGGTTACGTTGTCCATCTAATGGCTCGCACTTGCGCTATAGCCAGTATTGGATCACTGGCCGCGCCAGATTAGCAGACGTCATCTCATCAATAGACGACCTCAATTCTGGAAATTTGCTGACAGAAGCATCCGCACACCATTTGTCCCAGACCTCAATCTTTTCCGTCCTTGCATTGTCTATTGCCGCGCGATCGTCTTTCAGAAAACTGATCCTAGGCAATAATTTTGATCTGATAAAGTCAGTGGCAAGGTTCGCAGGATCGGCCCCCAGCAATAAATGACCCAGGCGTATGAAGCGATAATACCCTGCAGCAAATCTGTAGCCTAACATGATGCCGAGTGGTTGAAAAAACGGCCTTTCCCAGCCAACAATCAACTGCCACAATGCTCTCATTTCCGAGAGTACTGTGGCGGGCAATTCTCCCTCGCTCAGAGCTTTCACTGCCAGATAGTCCAAGCATGTCTCAGAATTGACCGTTGTGTTTTGGACCATTTTTTCCCAATCAGGAATACTGCCCAAAGATACTGTGGGAAACTGCACCACATAGCTTCTGTCCAGTGTCTTGGGGCTTGGCATTGGCACGGTTTCATCAATGTTCAACGTGCCAAACAGCACGAGGTTTTGAGGTATTGCCAGCTCGGGGCCGATTCGTTCGAGTTGTCCTTCAAGTAACTCGAGTTTTTTGCTTTCTTCATGCCCCAATTTGTCGGCATGTTGGGCTAGAATTCGGCGCTCAGTATGTAGCGCCTCCCCAATCTCGTCAGAATACAATCGGAGTTTGGCATCGCCGCACCTACTTTTCTCAAGTCTGGATAGAATATCCGCAGCATAGTTCTCAATGCGCGCCAGATTCATTTCGTCCAGACAGATGAAAAACAATCGCCCTTCTGATAAATAGTCTCGGGCCAAGAGCAAACTCTCCAGAAAGGGCGTAGCATGGTACAATCCATGCATGGGATTGTAGAAACCGAGCAAATCACTGGGGTCTGTCCATTCAGGGCGCACAGGAACAATAGAACTGCCCGCCCCAAAAACATCTGCCACTTTTTCTATCAACCCTGTTTTGCCAACACCCGTGGGGCCTGCCACCAAAACCAGATCACCGTACATGCACGCTGCGAAAGAACTCGTTAGGAACTGGCGCAAGATGCTATCTTGTACCCAGTAACCCTGCTCCATCAATTGCTTTTTCGTTTTCGCCAGTAAATCTATGCCAGGAGTAAGAAGTTTGGAACGTCCCTGCACACAAGTTTTTCTTTCCGATCTCACAGTCTGGACAAAAGACTCGTACAGCCTAAGAGCAGGCCCCTGGACCTCCTCAAACTTTGTCTTTTGCTGTTCCAGTTCTAGCTGCTCTTGCCGTATCGCATCTTCCTTTTCTTTTACTTCCTGTAGAGCTTGTTCGGCTTGCGTAACTTTTATGCGTGCTTCCCGTTCTTGCTTGTTAAGCTCAGAGATTCGCACTTCAAGGGCTTTACGAACATAGCTATCCATATCTGCGTTTAGGGCCCCAATCTTCTTGTTCAACGCAGAAAGATCAGGCAATGCCTGTGCCACAATTTCTGAGACAACGCGTCGAGCGTACTCTTGTTTGAGTTGTTCGATCCGCTCTGAGCTAGCAGATCTAAGCTCATCTACCTGTAAAAGATCCGGTTGTTGTTTGCTTCTTGCCGGCTTGTGCGTGAATTCGACCAGGGTACCAAGGGACATGCCTTTTCGGTCAGAACATTTGAGGAGCGTTATCGCCCCACCATGAGGGTATGTGAGACTAATTAGGGGACGGACAAAACATCCTTTGGGGTACTTGGGATCAATCTCTACGATTTCTCCAGGAATCCAAGTTGGCAACAGTAAATGGAAGGTTTCAGGAGAGAAAGCGATTTGTAGTGAGAGTGGGTTGGATTCGTTCACTATGTCATCCTCCAGCAGCAAGGCACAACGTGCGGACTCGGCGGCAACTTAGGGCAAGTTCCTTTTGAACTTCGGGATGAATTCGAGGCTCCAACCGGAACCGCCTCAAGGCTCGAATCCAGTTGACCCTATACGCAATCGGAAACCGCTATAAGCTACTATGTCAAACGATAAGCGCTCATCCCTCACCGCGCGTCCACTGGCCGACGTTTAGGGAGGCTATAAAGATAGTGATTGTGCTGGCTTGACCAATCCTCGGGCACTTCCAACTTGCCGGTCTGTCCTTCAGGTACATCCCAGCGTCTCGCCGTCACACTACAAGACACACCTCATCCACACCGATCTCAAAACCGGATAGGACCTCTGAGGCAGCCCGCTCGCCAGGACCAAAGCGGCTACTCAATTCATAGTCACTGCCGCGCAGCGCAAAAATCTCGATCTGTCGTTTGTCCGGATCAACGATCCAGTATTCGCGCACGCCAGCCAGCGCATAAATGCGATATTTCGTCCGCCGGTCGTCAATCCAGTTGCTTGGCGAAAGGACTTCGACGATCAGATCAGGCGCGCCTTCGATCCAATCTTTCCTGATGATGTTCAACCGATCTTGACAGATGAAGAGAACATCGGGCTGAACCGGGTTGGCCAGGTCGCCCAATCGCACATCAATTGGCGCGTGGAGAACTTCGCCCAGCTTTTTTGCTTCGACGTGCTTCATCATAGCAAACTCAAGTCTGGCGATAACGCGTTGATGATGGGTGTTAGGGGCCGGGCTCATGAATAATTCTCCTTCAATCACTTCGTATCGCCAGTTGTCATCAGGCAGGCGCTTGTAATCCTCGTAGGTCCACCGATCACGCGGCGGAGGCCAGGTGGCCTCAGCGGGTTTTGCCTGGATAGGAGTTTGGACGGCCATGTGTCCCTTCCTTTCTGAATCACGTGCGACATCCCGGCGATGATTATACTCTAAAACGCAAAACGTGAAACGCCAGGAGCGATTTGACGTTTCACGTTCTACGCAATTGGATCACAGGCAATGGGTTTTACAGATCTATTTCTGCCTTGACCTTGCCGTCGCTTTGAGGTGTGAGCCGCGCGCCCGTCTTTTGGGCCAGGTGCTGCATGGCCTGGTTGTCGCTCGTGATGATGGCTTTGACGCGGTCGAGCTTTTCATCACGCGCGATTTGGGCCAACCTCCGCACCAATTCGGCGCCTCACTTTTTACTCTACCCAATTAAAAGTGCGAGTCACTGCTTTCTTCCAGCTTGCATACAGTTTTTCACGCTTGGCCATGTCCATCTGAGGCACCCACTCTTTATCCTTGCCCCAGTTGGCGCGCAGGTCTTCTTCCTTGCTCCAAAAGCCCACGGCCAGGCCCGCCGCATACGTCGCTCCGAGCGCGGTCGTCTCGGCCACGGTCGGGCGGATGACGGGCACGCCGAGAATATCTGCCTGGAACTGCATGAGCAATTCGTTGACGACCATGCCGCCGTCCACCTTGAGCGTGGTGAGCGGCACGCCCGAATCGGCGTTCATCGCGTCCAGCACTTGCTTCGTCTGGAACGCGGTCGCTTCGAGCGCGGCGCGGGCGATGTGACCCTTGTTGACGTAGCGCGTCAGGCCGACCATTACACCGCGCGCATCGGCCCGCCAGTATGGCGCAAAGAGGCCGGAGAACGCCGGAACAAAGTAGATACCCCCGTTATCATCTACCGTTCGCGCCAGCGTTTCCACATCGGACGATTTTTCGATCAGACCCAGATTGTCACGCAGCCATTGCACCAACGCGCCTGTGATGGCGATGGAACCTTCGAGACAATACACCGCCTTGTTGTCGCCGATCTTGTAACCGACCGTCGTAAGCAAACCGGACTGACTCGGCACGATCTGGTGTCCGGTGTTGAGCAGCATAAAGCAGCCTGTGCCATAAGTGTTCTTGGCCTCACCGGGCGCAAAGCACGTCTGACCGAACAGCGCGGCTTGCTGATCGCCCAGGTCGCCCGCGACTGGAATGCCGGCCAGATCACCCACGGCATTGCCATAGACGGCTGACGAGGACTTGATAGCAGGCAACATGGCGCGCGGAATGCCCATAAGCTTGAGAATATCTGCATCCCAATCGAGGGTTTGGAGATCCATCAACATCGTTCGGCTGGCGTTCGAGACATCCGTCACGTGGACTCCGCCGTTCGGCCCACCCGTCAGCCACCAGATGCACCACGTGTCAATATTGCCAAAGAGAAGGTCGCCCCGCTCGGCGGTCGCCCGCGCGCCATGGACGTTATCCAGAATCCACTTGAGCTTGGGACCGGAGAAATATGTCGCCAGCGGCAGGCCGGTCTGCGGGCGCAAGCGATCCTGCCCGCCCTCGCGCGCAAACTCGGCGATGATGTCGGCCGTGCGTGTGTCTTGCCAGACGATGGCGTTATAGACGGGCTGGCCTGTCTTGCGATCCCACACGACCGTCGTCTCGCGCTGGTTCGTCACGCCGACGGCGGCAATGTCTTTCGGATGGATGTTGCCCTTTGCCAGCGTGCCGCGAATCACCTCCTGCACGCGCGCCCAGATTTCCATCGGGTTGTGTTCCACCCAGCCGGGTCGTGGATAAATCTGCTCGTGCTCTTTTTGAGAGTAGCACACGATGCGGCCACTGTGATCAAAGATGATAAAGCGTGTGCTGGTTGTGCCCTGATCGAGGGCGGCAGAATAGTGCGGCATGGTTACTCCTGTTGGGTGAGCGTCATACTTGCGGATGCAGCGCGCAGAGCGCGGAGCGCATGACCAGGTGCTCGACAAGGTGAAAGTGGCCTCGTACCTGTGAAATATGTCACTCATTATACTATATTGGCAATGGCGCAAAACTCACTTTGACTTGACAATCGGGGGCATCGTGGCAGACTAGACCCATCTTATCCGGCAGCGAGGAAAACATGAGAACCTCCAAAGATCTCTACCGCACATCGCC
>CAYGWJ010000286.1:0-3537 GCA_964353405.1 uncultured Anaerolineae bacterium | reverse complement strand
CTTAAAATACGACGGGATATCCACCGCTTCGCGCGGGCCGACCATGATCTGCCAGCCGGGCATTTCGCCTTCGACTTCGCCTGAAAGCACGGCCACCGCGCCGGGGAGCACCACCTTCTTGTGGCTGATCTTGCCTTCGATGCCCGTCGTCTTGAGCGTCTTGACGATCTTGTCCGAGTCAAACTTGCCCGCGGCCCAGGCAGTGAGCACGGACATGCCTTCCGCATCGGCGATGAGCAGCCAGGCCGCGATACCGCTGCCTTCCACTTCGTTGGCGACGGCAAAGTAGGTAATGGAAAAGTTGGTGGTGATGAGCACCGGCGATTCTGGCTTGGGGCTGTTGATCTCGTAAATGCCGGGCTGCACCCGGATGGGCTTTTGCGGGTCGGTGTAAATGTTCTGGCGCAACACCAACAACGGGTAAACCAGCGCCGGGCTAAAATGATCGAGCACGATGAACCCGCCGTACTTGGCGATGTGCTGCGCGGCCAGCGCCGGTTCGAGCGCCGGGTCCGGGCCTTCGCCGGGGAAGCTGATGAGCGGAAAGCCGCACGCGCGCTGATTGGCCTTGATGGCAAGTCGGCGCATCTGCGTGGCGACCTGGAGGTTGTCGGCAAAGCCGCGCGTGCCGGGGTCGAGCACCAAATTTTCCAGTCCAGCGTTCTTGACCTGGTCGGCCAGGTTCGCCAGGGCTTGCAGATCGCCCTTGCCCTTGAGAGCCAGGGGCGCTTTCTTGGCCTTGGCAAGGTCCACCATCGCCTGCCAGTTGGATTCGTCGGCGGCATACAGCAGCGGGACGATCGGCGCGGCAGCGTTCAAACCAGCTTCCATCAGCGCCTTGTCCGATGCGATCAGGGCGAGCGGCAGCTTGGCGGCCGCGGCGACCTTGACCGCGCCGGCAAACTTGGCCGCGTCGCCCGAGGCCGCTTCGACGGCCAGGCCGTCCATCTTGAGCTTGATGCCGACGTAATCAACCTCGTAACTGGCAACCCGATCCACCAGCGTCTTCATCTCGGCGGCTGCTGCGGTGTCCTTGATGCGGACGAACAGGCCGGGCCGGTTGAAGAATGTCTTTTCGTGGCGGAACAAAACAATCTCGTTGCCGGCCTGCGCCTTGCGCTCGCCCGCCGTGAGCGTCACCAGCCGGATCGGTGGCGCAGCGGAGGCTTCCAGCTTGCCCTTTGCCTCGTCGCTCACGTACTTGCACAAGCTCAGCTCAGCCTGCTTGGCGGCCAGCTTCATGGCAAAAGCCAGGCAGGTGGGAAAGCCACATTCTTTGCAATTCGCTTTGGGATGCGGCGGCTTGATCCCGCCGGGGAGCTGTTTGTAAATTTCGAGTCCAGAGAGTGCCATGATTTTCTCCTCGCAGTAGACAAGGAAACAAGGCTACAAGTAGACAAGTTCATTATTCCTTGTCTACCTGTCTACTTGCCTGCTTGTCTACTGCATCGCTTCGACTGATTTGACGTTCGGAAACAAGTCACGGATCGTGCGCTCGACCGTCATCTTGAGCGTCCAGGGCAAGAGTGGGCAGCCTTGGCACGCGCCGCCCATTCTGACCTTGACGTGCTCGCCGTCGAACGATACCAATTCAACGTTCCCGTTGTGATAGATTTGGGCATAGTGACTGATGGTCTCGACCACTTCTTTCATGCGCCCAAACTCGTCATTGGCGTTCATCGCTTAAATCTTGCCTTTCTTGGTCAGTCGCTCGTACTCACCTTCCAGCACTTCGGCGTGGATGCCTTCTTCGTTCATCAACCGCTCGAGGACTTTTTTGAGATCCGGCGATTCAGTGGTCTCCATCGCCAACTTGTATTTGTCGTGCGCCGCTTTTTCTTCGGCGATCATCATTTGAAAGAACATTTCCCACGTCATGCCAGCCATGTTAGCCTCCTTAGTTGGGGCGGTCAATTGACCGCCCTTACGGTTTCATCAACCACCCTTACGGTTTCATCAACGCGGCGATCATCGCCTTGATGCGCTTGACGGTTTCGGGGTGGCGCAGCACCAGAATATCCGCGCCGGTTTCGATGAGTGAAGAAGCCGTGAGCGTCTCCCAGTGGATGGCGCGCTCCTTCCACTCGCCCCAAGCTGCGGGGACCCCTTCGCCCACCTTGGACTCTTTGACCTTCCAGGCCTCTTCGCCCGGCGTGACGAGCATGGGCTGCTGCGTCATGCTGTCGCCGCCCAGCGCAGCCAATCGCAAGCGCTCCATCACCGAGTAGCCGTACTCGATGCCATAGCCCAGCGCGCCCGTGCTCGGATCCATCATGATGCGCTCCAACGGCATGCCCATGTCCTTGATGAGGATGATGAGCTGCTTGGAGAGGTTCACATCCATCGGCGTGCGGCTGTCCACCAGATGGCCGTGCGCCAGCGCCGCCGCGACGATGGTGCGATAATTCTTGTCCTCGCACACGCCCAGCAGCAATTTTTCGCCCGCGCCCGCTTCGGCCACCGGCACAATCAATTCATTATCCTTTTCCGCCTGGCCGGGGCCGAACACGCCGACGGGCAGGCCCGTCGCGCCCAGCACCTTTTTGAGCGCGGCCCTGGCATCGTCCGGCGTGTCTTGCGCGGAAAGCGTCAAGAGAATGAGGTCTGCGCCCGCCGCTTCCGCCGCCTTGGCCCACGCGCCTGGGTCGTTCATCGCGTCGCCCCAGGCTTCAAAGAGCAGCGGCGACCAATCGCCCACGGCCGGCTTGCGACTTTTGATTTCGACGGCGAGCTTGGGGGCGTTCGGGATCGCGCCCTCAAAATGCAAGAAAGGCAAGGTGGTCTCGCCGCCCACAGTGACGGTTTGGGCGCGCGTGCCGCCCTCGGCGGGCGTCGCGCCTAGCGTGATCTCGCGGACCTTGCCAGTCCACTTTTCCTTCGGGATTGAGATGGTGACAGGCATGTGGGTAGCCTCCTTTGCGCTGTTAGACTTGGATTTAATGGTTGATTGCGCGCTGTGGCAGGGTGCATCTGCCACTAGCCTAATTATACCCTAAACTTACGAGTTGCCTACGTTGACCAACAACAAAACCCGGCGACTCGGCTTGTGCGCGGCACCGGGGCTGATTTTTGGAAGAATGAAGGATGAAGGCAAAAACAGTGTTCGCCGTTTCATCCTTCATCCCTCATCCTTCCGCCTTTAGAATATCGGCGGCATCGTGAGCGCGGGATGCTGATGCTCTTCGAGCCACGCCAGCAGATCATCCACCGATGTGACGGCGCGCTCGTCGGCGATGCGATTGAGCAGGTCGGGATCGCCTTCGCGCTCGGCCACGGAGCCCAACTCGGCCGACATCGTCTCTTTGAGCACGGACGACATCCACACGATGCGCTTGAACCCGCCGTCGGCGCGGATGAACTTGGGGCTGGTCAAGAAATACTTGCCGATGCCCATCACGCCGGGCGTCTGCAAACCGCCGCCCGCCATGCCCGCCAGCGTGGAGAACGTCATGCCCGCCGGGGTCATGCTCGGATCCTCGCGGCTGACGACCATGATGCCGTTCGCTTCCGGGATGAGCATGGCGATGCACTCAAAGC
>CAYGWJ010000285.1:0-17818 GCA_964353405.1 uncultured Anaerolineae bacterium | reverse complement strand
GATCGCACCTGCCAGTATCCCAGTCAAGAGCCCGGCCAAAAGGCACGCTCCGAAAGGCACCCCTCGTTCAAACATAAAAGCCATAACGCAACCCGCCAACCCCATCACCGAACCAACCGACAGGTCAATCTCCGCGTTGATGATGATAAAGGTCATGATCAGCGCGACGATGATCTTTTCGATGTGCAGTTTGAACAGGTTGATCTGGTTATCAACCTGCAGATAGTGGGGCGTCGAGACGGCATTAAAGCCGACGACGACGATGAGGATGGCAAGCAACAGGCCTTCCCAGCTCTTGAGCCGCTCCAATCTACGCAACATGGCTTTCCTTCTCCTTGACCAGGTCCTTCTCGCCGACCGGCCTCATTTCCAATCCGGCCTGCGCCCAAATATCGCGCAGGCGGCTCACGATCACCGCGTCAATGGTAACCGCCAGCAGGATCAACATGCCCAACAGCGCATCCACCCAGAAATCGCTGATTCGAAGCCACCGCAGCAGACTTTGCTGGAGCAGGTTGATCATGAACGCGCCCAACAGCGCGCCGATCATCGTGCCGCTGCCGCCGTTCGTGCTCACCCCACCGACCACCACCGCGGCGATCACCTGCAATTCCATACCTTGAGCGGCGACGACGGTGAGATCGCCATAGCGCACCATGAACATGAAACCGCCGAGCCCGGCGAGTGCGCCGCACAGCACGTACGCAAGAAGGACGAGCCGCGGCGCGGGCAGACCGCCGATGCGCGCGGCCTCGGGGTTCGAGCCGATCGCGTACAAGCGGCGACCGTATGGCAGATAGGAGGTCACAAGCTGAAAGACGATAAAGATCAGCAGGGCGCCGGCCACCACCGGTCTGATTGAAAAGTCGCCGACGGAAAACAGTTGCGCACTGCCGAGATCGAGAACCCACTTGGGAAAGTCGTTGGTCACGACGATTTTATTGCCTGGCCAACCTACCAGGATCGAGCGGTAGATCGCCAGGGTGCCGAGGGTGACGATGATGGAAGGCACTCGCCCGTACGAGACCAGCGTGCCGTTAATCAAGCCCAAAAACGCGCCCGTGCCAATGGCCAGCAGGAGGGCGACGAGCGGCAGCATGTCCTGGTTGTAGGAAAGCTGCTTGCCGACGAAAAAAGCCACCACGCCGACAATCGAACCGACCGACAGATCATAGTTGCGCGTCAGCAGGACCAGGGTTTCCCCGATGGCGACCACGGCGATAATCGCCACATCGCTGGTGACGCGGTTAAAGATGCGCGGGCTGAAATAACCCTGGATCTGAGAGCCGAAAAACAGAAAGATGGCGACAATCAGAAAGACCAGGCTGAACTCGCGGAGTTGCTCAGGACGAAAGTAACGCTTGATTGTTTCCATCACGCCCTCTCCCTTGGTTCGTTGTTTGGTTCGTTGTTCTGTCCCATGGCGGCGGTCAAGACTTTTTCCTGCGTAGCTTCTTCGCGGCTAAAGATGCCCATCTGCCGGCCCTCGCGCATCACCAGGATGCGGTCGCTCATCGCCATGATCTCCGGCATATCAGACGAGATCAGGATGATGCCCAGCCCCTGCGCGGCGAGATCGTTGATGATGTGATGCACCTCGGCTTTTGCGCCGACGTCAATACCACGCGTGGGTTCGTCGAGGATGAGCAACTGGGGTTGGGTATTGAGCCATTTGCTCAACATCACCTTTTGCTGGTTGCCGCCGGAGAGCCGACCAACCTGTTCATGCACGGACGGAGCGCGGATCGAGAGCCGCTGGCGGTACTGCTCGGCCGTTACCTCTTCATCTTTCGGCTTGACCAATCCAAGCCGCGACAGGTACTTGTGCAGCATCGGCAACGTGATGTTGGTGGCGATGGACATGGGCATCGTCAAGCCAATCTGGCGGCGGTCTTCGGTCATGTACGCGATCCCCAGGCGGAGCGCCTGCTCGGGGGAGCGAATCCTGGCCGCCTTGCCGCCAAAGATGATTTCGCCCGAGTCGGCCGGCTCGACGCCGAACAGCGCCATGCCGACATCGGTGCGCCGCGAGCCAACCAGCCCGGCAAAGCCCAACACTTGACCGCGATACACCTCCAAGTTGATGTCTGAGAAGGCATTCTCCTTGCTCAAGCCGCGCACCGACATCAACAGTTCGCCGCGCTGGCCTTTGCTCTTGGCGAAAAACTCTTCGATCTTGCGTCCGACCATGTCACGGATACAGCTGTCAGTCGTGACCTGGCTCCTCGGCGCTGTCGAGATGTGTTTGCCGTCGCGAAAGATCGTCACACGATCCGCGATTTCAAAGACTTCTTCCATGCGATGGCTGATAAAGAAGATGGAGACGCCTTGATCCCGGAGTGTGCGCGCCAGCTTGAACAACTGCTCCACCTCGTGCGCCGAAAGGGACGCGGTCGGCTCGTCCATAATCAGCACGCGCACCTTGAGCGAGATCGCTTTAGCGATCTCGACGGTCTGCTGTGCCGCCAGCGTCAACCCGCGCGCGGGTTGACGCACGTCGAGTTTGACGCCGAGCTGGGCCAGGATCTCGTCCGCTTCACGGAACATTTTGCCCCAGTTCACGACCAGGTCGCGGCTCCGGTGCGTGATAAAGATGTTTTCCGCCACGTTCAAATCGGGATAGACCATCGGTTCCTGATAGATCGCGGCGATGCCGTAAGCCTGCGCCTCAACCGAGTTGCCCACCCGGATCGGCTTGCCATCCAGCAGGATGTCTCCCTCATCCGGATGATAGACGCCAGTCATAATTTTGATCAGCGTTGATTTGCCCGCCCCGTTCTCACCCATCAGGGCATGAATCTCGCCTGGATAGAGATCGAGCGACACATCATCCAGCGCCTGTGTCGTGTCAAAGCGCTTGGAGATATGCCGCATTTGTAGAATAGAAGTTTTCGATTCAACGGTCGCCATGTCTCACCTGTCCATTGACTGGATTGCTTCTTCAATCGAGATGGAAGACTTGTTCCAACTCCACCATGCCCTCGTCCGGGTGCTGGCCGCCCAGATTCTCGAAATACGGCGACATGAACTCTTGCCATTTCGTATTGATTTCTTCCTGGCTCATGCCGGCCAGCGCCGCCTGGAAACTCTCGGGGGTTTCGAAATAGCCGAACAGCAGTCCGTCTTTGCGCGCAAAGATGGAATAGTTGTGCCAGCCCGTGCGACGCAGTGCATCGAGCATCTCGGCCCACACGGCTGTGTGATGCTGTTTGTACTCGGCAAGTTTGTCCTGGCGCACCTTGAGCAGAAATCCAATGCGTTTCATTTTCGTTTGCCTCCCGGTTAGGTGTATACGCCGCATTCCTTCACGGCCGCGATGGACGCCTTGCTGGCAGGTCGGTTACAGCGACACAGCATCCCTGGTTCAACAATGCACCCCAGATCCCGTGACCCATATATCTACGCAGCACGTGCCATCACGTCGAGCAGGCGCTGGTAGGCATCATCCCAGCCGGCCTTGCTGGCTGGTTCGAAAACGGTTGGTGGAAAAGAGTCGCGTACAAGAGCGCGGGCCTCTGGCAGCGAACGGATGTGGCCCAGCGCCATAGCTTGCATCAGAATGTTGCCAATTGCAGTGGCTTCGACCGGGCCAGCCACAACCCAACGGCCGGTGGCATCAGCCGTGAACTGGCTGAGCTTCCAGTTCTGCGTCCCGCCTCCAACGATCTGGATCGGTTCCAGTCGTTGGCCTACCATTTCCTCGAGACGCTCTAACACCCAGCGATACTTGAGCGCAAGGCTTTCCAACACGCAACGCATAATCGCCGCCTTGCTTTCGGGCACAACCTGGCCCGTCCGTTGGCAAAAGTCTTGGATGCGAGCCGGCATGTCGCCCGGCTTGAAAAACTCGACATAGTCAGGATCAATCACTGCCTGGAAAGGCTCGGCACGTGTTGCCATTTGGGTCAATTCCGCATACGATAATTCTTGGCCCTGACGCACCCATGTGCGTCGGCACTCTTGTACCAGCCATAATCCCATGACATTCCTTGAAAAGCGAAAGGCGCCACACACGCCCCCCTCATTAGTAAAGTTGTAAGCCAAGCTCTGCTCGTTGATGACCGGTTTGGGCCACTCGGCCCCAACGACCGACCATGTCCCCGAACTGATCCATGCAAAACCCGGTTTTTCGGCCGGAACTGCTACTACAGCCGACCCAGTATCGTGGCAGGCGGGGGCGATCACGGACAAGCCTGCCTGGGGTTCCAAACCTACCTCCTCCGCCACATACGGCAAGAGTTTGCCCAAGTTGGTTCCTGGCGGCACTATCTCAGGAAAGATGCGAGATGGAATCCCCATACGCTCCAAGAGGGATGTGTCCCAATCCTTCAGACGCGGGTTGTAACACTGGGTGGTCGTGGCGTTAGTGAATTCGCACGCGGTTCTTCCAGTGAACCAATAGTTGAGCAAGTCTGGGATAGTCAGAAATGTTTCGGCAATCTGGAGGGCAGGCGACTGGTCAACGACCATCGCCAGGAGTTGATACAGACTATTAAGCTGCAAGAACTGAATGCCGGTCCGCTCAAATATCTCCGCACGGGGCACACGGCGGAAGGCCTCGTCGAGCATGCCGTCTGTCCGACTGTCCCGGTAATGGTACGGGTTAGAGACCAGCGCCCCGTTCCGATCGAGCAAGCCAAAGTCAACGGCCCAGGTGTCGATGCCGATGCTCGATAACTCCTTACCATGTTTACGGACCGCCAGGGCAAGCCCTTCCTTGGTCTCGGCCCACAACCGCAACATATCCCAGTGCAGACTGATCTTGCCTGTCGTAGAGGTCTTGCCTCTGGCGCCTGCCTTGGCCAAAAGGCGCACCGGGTCGTTCGGGAACCGGTGTACCTCCGACAACTCTAGCCGGCGACCATCGAACTGACCGAGGATGGCACGGCCGCTTTCGGCCCCCAAGTCTATTGCCAAGTAGTTGAGCGGATGAGGCATCTTGGACTCCTGTGTTCAATACACCGATGCCGGCGTTAGGTTATCAGGAGATGTGGTCGCTCGACCAACTGCGCCACTCGTTGCAAAAAGCGCGCTGCCGGGCCGCCGTCCACTAGCCTATGGTCAAACGTCAGGCTCAGCCAGACCATCTGCCGCCCAACCACAGTATTATTGTCGGCCATGACGGGCTGCATCTTGATCCGACCCACCCCCAAGATGGCACACTCGGGCAAGTTGATGATCGGAGTAAAGGCATCAATGCCAAACATGCCCAGATTGGTGAGAGTGAAGGTGCCTCCGCGTAGCTCGTCGGGAGTGCATTGACCCGTGCGGGCGCGTTCGGCCAACGCCTTGGTCTCCTGCGCAATCTGCTCTAGCCCTTTGCGGTCCACGTTTCGCACCACCGGAACCAGCAGCCCACGGTCAGTGTCCACCGCCAAGCCGATGTCCACCCGCTGCCATACTTTGATCGAGTTTCCATCCAGTGAAGCGTTCACCTGTGGATGCTCTCGCAATGCCCGTGCCAAAATGTAGAGCAGCAGATCGTTGTATGACACGTCCAGATCATCCTGGGCTAACTGCCGGCGCAACTCGACAAGGGCAGTGGCGTCGGCTTCCGTCGTGAGCGTAACTGGCGCAGTCTGGCTATGACCAAGCACCATCCGCTCGGCGATCAGCGCTCGCACACCGCTGACTGGAACAGTTTCCAACGACTCGCCGCCCAGGGGGATGACCGGTGGTGGCACGGCTTTCTTGGTGGTGACCGGGCGTGCGTCGGCCGCTTGGGCTGCTTCGGATACGGAGCGGGTGACATCCTTGCGCATCACCCGCCCGTGGACACCGCTGCCAGCCAGGTCGCGCCAGTCCAGACCGGCCTCCTCAGCCATACGGCGCGCTACCGGCGTGATCAGAGGAGCACTCGGCTGTTCCAGGTAGGCACGGACATCGCGTTCGATGATCGCTCCCTCAGGGCCAGTAGCTCTTACTTCCTCCAGCGGCACTTGTTCCTGCCCGGCCAGTCGCCGGGCGCGAGGCGAGATAAAGACGCGTTTCCGCTGATGGGCAGCGCCGGCCAGGGCAGGCTGAGCAAGTGGAGTGGCGACGGCGCGAGTGGGTTGAGCAGCCGTGGGCCAAGTCGCTGCAGACAGTTCTTCGCTGTGTTGCGCGATCACGGCAATCTTGCTCAGTACCTTGACCTCTTCACCGGCTTTGGCCGTTATGCAGCGCAAGATGCCACTGGCAGGCGCTTCCACATCGAGCGTGGCTTTGTCAGTCTCGATCGCGAACAACGGCTCGCCCTGAGTGACGGTATCACCCTCTTGTTTGTGCCAACTCACCAAGACGAGAGTATCTACTGTTTGTCCTAAGGGGGGTATAAGCACTTTTGTGGCCATCGCGCATTTATCCTGTTAGAAAAGGGACTTGACTGCCTCGACAACTCGCTCCGCGCTCGGCACATAGAACTGTTCCATGACCGGCGCGAACGGTGCAGGAGTGTCGGGGGCCGACACGCGCTTGATGGGCGCATCTAGCCAGAAGAAAGCCTCTTCAGCCACAGTGGCCGCGATCTCTCCGGCCCAGCCGCCAGTGCGATTGTCCTCTTCTACAATCACGAGCCGGCCGGTCTTTCGCACTGATCCCAAGATTAACTCCTTGTCCAGAGGCACCAGCGTACGGGGGTCAATCACTTCAGCCTGGATCCCCTCTTGCGCCAGCTTTTCAGCGGCCGCCAATGCGCGATACATGGTCAGCAGCTTGCCGACAATCGTCACATCTGTCCCCTCACGGCGGATGATGCCTTTGCCGATCGGTACCAGGTATTCCTCGTCAGGCACTTCACCTACGGGGCTTAGCGCGCCCTTTTCAGTGCGCGGTCCCTTACTGCCGTAGAGCAGCTTGTGCTCAAAAATCAGCACGGGGTTGTCGTCGCGCACGGCGCTCTTGAGCAGCCCTTTGGCGTCGTAGGCTGTGGACGGGGCCAGCACCTTCAGACCAGGGATGTGGGTGAAGAACGCTTCCAGACTCTGAGCATGTTGAGCGCCGCGGGCAGTAGCGCCTACCGGTGCGCGCATCACGAGCGGCACTCGGATCGTTCCAGCCGACATATAAGTCATCTTGGCGGCTTGGTTGGCGAGTTGATCCATCATCAAGAATAAAAAGTCGCCATACTGAACATCTGCGATAGGACGCAGTCCCGCCATAGCCGCCCCAATAGCGACACCGGCCAGGCCCAACTCTGAGATGGGGGTGTCCAAAATGCGCTCGTGGCCAAACTCGTCCGACAGCCCCAAAGTGACGGTGAAGGCACCGCCGAACCCGCCGGTGATCCCGATGTCTTCTCCAATACAAAAGACACTTGGGTCGCGCTGCATTTCCTCTCGAATAGCCTGGCGGAGGGCCTCCGCGATTGTCATCTGTGTCATGTCAGGCCTCTTCCCCATAAAAGACGTGTTTGAGAGTGTCAGCCGGGTCTGGTAGGGGACTGGCCTCGGCGAAGGCGACGGCGTCGTCTATGGCCGCCATCACGTCTTGTTCAACCCCTTCAAGGGAAGCCTCGGTCGCCAACTCCAACTGCAACAGCCGCTCGGCCAGGCGTCTGATCGGATCCAGCTTAGCCCACTCCTCTTCTTCGGCTTTGGAGCGATAGGTGCGTGGGTCGCTGCGGGAGTGGCCACATTGGCGGTAGGTGTTACATTCGAGCAGCGTCGGCCCGCCACCGGCACGGGCGCGGGCAATTGCACGCCCAGCCGCCTCGTAGACTGCCAGTACATCGTTGCCATCCACGATCTCACCCGGCATGCCGTAGGCAGCAGCACGCTCGGCCACGTGCTTGATCTTGAAGGCGGTTGCAAACGGCGTCGAAGCCGCATACAAATTGTTTTCGCAAACAAAGACAACTGGCAAATCCCAAATGGCAGCCATGTTGAGCGCTTCGTGGAAAGCGCCCTCGTTGGAAGCACCTTCTCCGAAAAAGCTGACGGCTACCCGGTCAGTGCCAAGCCGCTTGGCAGCCAACGCAACTCCGGCGGCGATTGGGATGCCCGCGCCGACGATGGCAATAGCCGGAATCATGCCCACGCGGATGTCGCCCACGTGCATTGAGCCACCTTTGGCACAGCAGCAGCCGGTGGCTTTGCCAAACAGTTCTGCCATGATCGTCTTGATCGAGACGCCCTTGGCAATGGCGTGGCCATGTGGCCGATGAGTGCTGGTGGCATAGTCATCGAAGCGCAGGTGGGCGCACACGCCAGTGGCCACCGCCTCTTGTCCGATATACAGATGTAAGGTGGACGGGATGCGCCCTTGCATGAAAAGATAGTTGCAGCGCTCTTCAAATCGGCGGATGGTGAGCATGGTGCGATAGAGGTCCCGCAACGGAGCGTTCTGCACTTGCACTTGCATTTCAGTCATAGCGAATGATCCCCGGTAACGCAGCCATGGAGCGATTTACAGGCTTTGCGGCTAGAGAAACCAAGTTTCTGGCTCCTGTGGAGCAGGCGAAACCGGGTTTCTCTTTCGGATAAGAGCTAATCTAGCTGCATGGCTCTGGGTCTCAATGCTTCGGAGGCGCGCAGCCAGTGCGATGACGGCCGCTTGGGCATGCCCCACTTTTCCAGTGCTCTCTTTAGTTCCTTGTTCTCAGGCCGCTTGGCGAACTGGATAAACTCCTCGTCTGTTTCAGTGTCCATTGAGCCCCGGATAGCCTGCTGCCAGGCCACGGCGCCCGCGGTGTAGCCATCCGGGTGCCCAAGCATGCCGCCGCCGGCTGGAATAACGATGTCCGGACCATATTCGCCGACGAGGACGGGAGCCGTCCCCGGATAGACGCCCGCGCAAGGCATGGGCGCCGTCGGTTTGATATGCCCCCACGGCGCCAACTTGACCTGGGCCGTGCGCAAGCCTTCCTCATGCGACACCATGGGGATGGAAGAATAGATGGTGGGCGTCAGCATCAGGTCGGCGCCACACAGACGGCACAACTTGCCGAACACCGGCCACGAGATGTGATGCATGCCGGCAATCATGTGCGAGCCATGCATCATAACTGGAACAGTAATGGCCGGGTCCTCGGTAATCTCTTTGAAGGACGACAGGCCTTGCGAGTAGGTAATCAATATTCCATTCCCGCCGATCTCTACCAGTTTGCGAGCCCTGTCATGGACCTTGTAGGCCTCATCGGTGATCGAGCACAGGTAAATGGGCATCTTGCCCGTTTTTTCCTTGGCCCTTTCCAGCGCCTCCCGGACATGTTTAACTCGGTCGGTAAACTTGGAATTGTAAACATCGGAGGTCATTTCATCGTCCTTCATCATGTCGACCCCGCCGATGGCGGTCTGGTAGCATTGCTCCCCGACCTGCTTGGGAGTCATGCCCATCTTGGGCTTTATGATATGAAGCGATAATGGCCGGCGTTCCGTGATACCGATGCGCTCTCTCAATCCGTGGATGCCAAACTTGGGGCCTTTGAATTTAGCCAGCAAGTCGTCGGGAATGGAAATGTCCACCAGCCTCAAGAACTGTGAATAGGCAAAAGCGTTTCCGGCGATAGACAGAAGCATCATCGGAACGTTTTCAACCCAGGCATCGATGCTCATCGCAAACTGGATTACGGCTTCTGCCGTGTATGGGTCTTTATTCGGAATCTGGTAATAGCCGACGAGCTTGCAGGACAGGGTCTCGCGGACTTTTTCCGTGTCCTCCGCGACCTTTTCCCAGGTGCCGGTGGAGGATTCAAGCGCCAACGACTGGATCAGAGATAAATGATCCATGAACTCTACGCCTTCTTTCCGGTCTTGGAGGTAATAGGTCGCAATGATGTTCCTCTTCCGGTCGATCCCATCCATCGTGTTGTTGAAAACCTCTGGTTGATAATACGTGCGCATGGTTTTGACTCCTTTTCCTCAACGCGCTGATTGATTCGCTTTGGTCAAGACCCGCTGTGCCCTCTCGCTAGCAGCCTGTCGGAGAGGTGTAGTTTAGCCCCTCGTGGGCGTAATAGCGACGGGCACAAGGCCCTATACTACAAGGGTTCTCCGACAGGCTCCTAGGCGTACCCCCCGTGCTTTTTGACCGCGTCTATAAACGCCTCGACATTTTCCATAGGCGTATCGCCCTGGATAATGTGCGCTGGCGCGCACATATAGCCACCCCCGCGACCCAACACCGCGATTTTCTCTTTCACGTCTGCCTCGATCTCCTCACGAGTCCCGAAGGGGAGAAGCTTCTGCTGGTCAATCGCGCCCCAGAAAGAGAGGCGGTCGCCAAACTGGCTTTTGAGATCCTCGGGATCATGCCCAGGCACGTTGGGCTGGACCGGATTGAAGACTTGCAGTCCAACCTCAATCCAATCTCCCAAGATGGGCGCCACGGCGCCATCACAGTGCTGCATGATGATGATCTCGGGATTGACAGCTTTGAGTTCGGCGTACACCTGGCGATAGCACTCTTTGAAATATTTGCGCCACATTCTGGGCGAGATCAGCATGCCGTTCTGTGCGCCGAAATCGTCACCTGCCCAGATGCCGTCTACGCCCATCGAGACCAGTTTCTTGCCGACCGCCAGCGCAAAGTCCCTAGTCTTTTCGATCAAGACCGGCACGTACGACTTGTTGCTGGCCATGTCAACCAGCAGTTTCTCCAACCCGACCAACTGCTGCATCATATCGAACATCGTGAGTTCCATGTCGCCGACAATGAAATAGTCGTTCTTGTACTTTTCGATGTACTTGGCTGCGTCATCAAAACGACCGTCTGCCAACGGATCAGGGAACTGCAAGTCTTCCACTTGTTGCGGCTCTTCAACGTTCGCCAGCGGATGTTCGATGACTTGCATATAGATGGGACCCTGGTGCATTTTCATCTTGAACTCGTTGATGATGTAACCATTTTGGTCTACCGGATGTTCGTATCCTCGCGGCAGGCTGGCGCCGATCACCACACAATCGCTTCCCATTGCCACCCGAAGTTCGTTGGCTGAAATCCGATAGGTGACATCCTCGTAATACGAGGTGGTATAGTGGACTGGAATACCATACTTGCTTCCAAATTTCTCGAGCAAGGCGCGGGAAAGGTCGAACTGGAGAGGAACGCGATCAGGCAGTCCCTTTCGCCCGAGTGCCGTATACACACGTTGCTTGGAATTCATCTCGACCTCCTTATCCAATCAGAGCCTCGCGAATCATCTCGGAGGCCGTCATTGCGTCGCCACTGGCAATCACCTGGCCGATGCGGTCGCGCCCCATCTTGTCCAGTAGACCTTGCAGCCCTTGAATCCAACGGATGCTCTCAGTGGCGGCCCGAATGCCATTCTCGCGATAGGGAAATATATCGAGGGCATACCAGCCGTTATAGTTTATTCGATCCAGCCAATAGAGCAACTCGAGCATCTCTATCGTATGCACAGAACCGACGGTCATGTCATCATCCCAGAGCCGCCAGTTGTCGTTGAAATGCATGTAGAACAGTTTCTGTCCAAAGTACTGCAAGAGGGCGGCCGACTCGGCGATACTTTCATAGGCCATCAGGGCATGCCCCACATCAATCATCGCTCCGACGTTGGGCTGGTTAACTTTTTCGATCAGCAACAAGGTCTTGCCGACCGTGGCGATGAAGCAGTGCGTGCGCGGCTCCTTGGGCTTGTATTCGAGCACCAGCTTGACCTCGGGCACATGCTCGGCGCACTCGAGCGTGCCCTCGATCATCCGATCCCATGCTGCGAGATAGTCTGCCTGGAATGGGTAATCGTAGCCATCCTGACCAAACCATAGGTCAATGACCTCGCAGTCCAACTGCCTGGCCCACTCCATAGATTTCTTGACCTCTTGAATGGCCTCGCGGCGGATCTTTTGATCGTTGGCCGCGAAGGAGCCCCAACCCCATTTACTCGAGGCCCAAATGTCAGGTGTAACGCACGTCACTTGCAGGCCGGCATCGCGGATCTGTTTGCGAATCTGCTCGACGTTCGAGTCGTTGACGTGCCACAGCCCGACGACTTCAACGCCAGTCAGTCCCTTGACCTGGGTGGCCGCCCGGATGAGCTGATCGGTTGTCAGCCGCTCGCCATAGCCTGATAGAACATAGCGGTCGGCGCAAGCGTTGAAGGTATTGATATTGGCAGAAAAACGAAGCGGCTTTGACATAGTTGTTTTCCTCCTAATGGTGAGTCTCTGGGTCACACGGCGCATAGGTGGAGACTGTGCTCTCCGCGCAGACCGTGAGCGCGACGCACGTTTGTTTGAGCCGCTCAATCCACTCAGGATTCAGGTTGCTATCGGCAAAGATATGAGCGATTTGATCGGTTCGTGCGAACGGCGTCAGGGTGACCCGCCCGAACTTGGTCGAATCAATGAGCGCGACCACTGAAGCAGCGGAAGCGATCATTTTGCTTTTGAGCTGCGCCTCGTGGATATCTATTTCGGTCGGGCCCGCCTCGAGCGAAAAGCCGTAGCAGGACACGAATGCCGTCTCGATATGCAGGTCCTTGAGCAACTGCTCGCTCAAGGTTCCCGTCACCGAAGCGCCATCAGGGTGAAGCACGCCGCCCAGGAGGATCACGGTGTTGGAAGGATTCTGTGCCAGCGCCCGGGCGACATCAATGCCATTTGTCACGACCGTCAAGTTGCGGCAGTCCTGCAAATAGCGAGCCATCTGATAAACAGTGGTGCTGGCATCGAATAGAATCGAATCGCCGTCGCGGATCAAGTCGGCGGCCCAGCGGGCAATGTGCTGTTTGGCTTTGGCGTTGACCTTGGCTCGCGTGGCAAAGGCCGGATGAGGAGATGGGGTGTTATCAATGATCGTTGCACCACCGCGCACGCGGGTCAACTGCCCCATCGAAGCAAGCGCGTTGAGGTCATTGCGAACTGTCCCCTGCGAAACCCCCAACTGTTCCGCAATCTCGGGAACACGCAGTCCGGGTTGCCTCCGTATGAGGTCGAGCAAGCGTTGACGTCGTTCGAAGGTGGTCAACGACAAGTCCTGTGCGGAATGCCACTTGATGAAACTTGTTGAATTATGTTGATATTTTACAATAAAAGCATATCACGCCTTTTGAATCTTGTCAATATAGAGTTTTTTCAACAAATTTCATTAATCCAATGGGCGTTGAGCAGCAGGAAACATCAATGCCGCGAGGGTTGCTCACGGCCTGAGGATTTGCAATGCGGACTAGAGCTGCTGCGCTGCCACCTGGCTGACGCGCTTGAATTGCGGCGCGAGTGTAGGATACAATGCTCTGTAAAGCGGATAGTAGCCGGCATAGACGCGCGTGTTGGCGCCGGGCTGAACCTGGCTGGCAAGGCCAATCGTCCGGGCGCACGCATCGCTCACATCGGCATAGACGCCCGCGCCCACTCCAGCCAGCAGTGCCGCGCCATACGCCGCGCCTTCGGTCACGTTGACGGTGACAATTTCTGTGTCAAACACATCGGCTAGGATTTGCCGCCACAACGCGCTGCGCGCTCCGCCGCCTGAAGCACGGACCTGGTTCATCGAAATACCCAACTCGCGCATCAGCTCGACCGAGTCGCGCAGGCCATAGCTCACACCTTCCAACACGGCGCGAGTGAGATGCGGCTTGCCGTGCCGCACGGTGAGACCAAAGAAAACGCCGCGCGCGTCCGGGTCAGGGTAGGGGGCCCGTTCACCCGTGAGGTAGGGCAGGAACACCAGCCCCTCACAGCCGGGCGGCGCGCCGGCGGCAGACTCGGTCAGGATTTCGTACACATCACGCCCGCTCGACTCGGCGATGGCCTTTTCGGTTTGCCCGAATGCGTCTCGATACCAGCGCAAGCTGCCCCCGGCCGAGAGCATCACGCCCATGAGGTGCCACATGCCGGGCACGGCGTGGCAGAATGCGTGCAGCCGGCCCTGCGGCTCCACTCGATAGGTATCCGAAGCGGCGAACACCACTCCCGATGTGCCGACGGTGACGGACACAATGCCCTCGCTGATAATGCCGGTGCCCACGGCTTGTGCTGCCTGATCACCGCCGCCGCCGACGACGGGCGTGCCTTGCAACAGTCCGGTGATTTGCGCAGCCTCTGCGCTGACGCGCGCGCTCACGACGGGCGATTCGGTCACTTCTGGCATCCACTGACGCGGCAGGTCGAGCGCATTCAGCATTTCATCCGACCATCGCCGCTGGCCCACATCGAAAAGGGATGTGCCGGACGAATCGGACACTTCGCTGAAAAATTCGCCCGTGAGTTTATAGCGCGCATAGTCTTTGGGCAGCAGGACGTGAGCGATGCGCCGGTAAGCCTCCGGCTCGTGATCGCGCACCCAGATGATCTTGGGAGCCGTAAAGCCAGTGAGCACCGGGTTGCCGGTCAATTGCAGCACGCGCTCTGCTCCGACTCGCTGCGTGATGGCAGTGCACTGCGCGGCGGTGCGCTGGTCGTTCCACAGGATGCACGGGCGGATCACCTCGCCATGCGCGTCGAGCAGCGTCATGCCGTGCATCTGGCCGGTGAGGCCCACGCCCGCCACGTCGCCCGGCTTGGCGCCGGCCAGCACCTGGCGGATGCTCCGCACCGCGCCATCCCACCACAGCGCCGGGTCTTGCTCCGTCCACTGCGGTTGAGGAGTTTCGAACGGATACTCGGTCGCGGCCACCGCCGCCACTTGGCCGCGCTCGTCAATGAGCAGGGCCTTGGTGGCGGTGGTCGAGACATCTATGCCAAGCAGGTAGGTCGTCATGTCGTTTTTGCCTCACTGTCCATAAACATGAGTGTAGCGGTAATGCAGTTTGGCTACATCGTCCGGCGGAATCTCATCCGGCTGACCGATTTGCAGCGCGAGCCAAACGGTGCGCGCTACGTCTTCTACCATCACGGCCGCCTTGACTGCGGCCTCGGCGGACTGGGCCACCGTGAACACGCCATGATTCTTGAGCAGCACAGCCGGCGAATTGCCGATGGATTCGACCACGACCTGGCCGATCTCTTGGCCGCCGATGAGGGCAAAGCGCCCGCACGGAATCGGCCCGCCGAACTCGTCGGCCATCGCCGTCAGGTAGACCGGGATCGGCTTGCCCAGAGCGGCGAACGCTGTGGCGTAAGGTGAGTGCGTGTGAACTAGTCCGTTGACGTCGGGCCGATGGCGATAGATGTAGAGGTGGCTGGCCGTGTCCGACGAGAATTTCAATTTTCCCTCGACGACCTTACCTTCCATGTCCACGACGACCATGTGTTCTGGGCGCAGGTCTTCATAGCGCACTCCCGATGGCTTGATAACGACATAGTTGGTCTCGGGGTCGCGCGCACTGACGTTGCCGCCCGTCCAGGTCACCAGCCCATTCTTGGGCAACTCGAGGTGCAGCTTCCAAACCTGTTCACGTAGACTTTCCAGCATCAATTGTTCCTAAATCTGGTATTTGGTATTCGAGATTGGAGATTGGTTATTGTCGCGCTTCGCTCTTGATGGCCTTCAACCGCTTCATCACATCGTTCGTGCCGAGGCTAAAATAATTGTGTAGGATCCTGAATTCAGCAAAGATCTAATCGTGAATCTTCTACCTCAGCCCATCCACGGCAGTTCTTTCGATGACAAGTCCCTTTTTGTAGCGTTCCATGAATGTCGTAAAGCCATCAACATCCCTTGGATCGGGAGCTATCGTCGTGCTATTTTCTCCTGCAAAGACTTTGTTGGAGAGATAGGCTTCTAAGGGTTCATTCTTTGCCTTATGGAGCATACAGGAGGCAAGCAATGCAATCCCCCATGCGCCGCCCTCTCCTGCGGTCTCCATCACGGAAACGGGGACATTCATCGCCGCCGCCATGATTTTTTGGCCCACTTCCTTGGTCTTGAAGAAGCCACCGTGACCGAGGATCTGGTCGATCTTCACCTGCTCCTGTACAAAGAGGATGTCCAATCCGATCTTCAATGCGCCGAGCGCCGAGAACAGATGCACACGCATAAAGTTCGCCAGGGTGAAATGGCTTTCGGGCGTACGGACGAACAGCGGACGTCCCTCCTCAAGGTGGGTGATGTGCTCGCCCGAAAAATAATTGTAGGCCAGTAGCCCGCCGCCATCCGCATCGCCTGTGAGCGCCTGTTTATATAGCACTTCAAACAACCTGGATTGATTGATATCCACGCCAAGCACCTGGGTGAATTCATGGAACAGATCAACCCAGGCATTGAGATCGGATGTGCAGTTATTGCTATGTACCATAGCCACAGGCTTGCCTGCTGGCGTCGTCACCATGTCGATCTCAGGGTACACTCTTGACAGAGCCTTTTCCAAAACAATCATGGCAAATACGGATGTTCCTGCGGAAACGTTGCCGGTTCGCTCTGCAACGCTGTTGGTCGCGACCATGCCTGTGCCTGCATCGCCCTCGGGCGGACAGAGCGGAATCCCCGCTTTTAGTTGTCCCGTAGGATCGAGCAGTTTAGCGCCTGCTCCGGTCAGAACACCTGCGGCATCTCCTGCGACAAGGACTTTGGGCAGGATGTCCTGAATCTTCCACGCATTGTTTTCCACTTCGAGCCGTTCGTTGAACAGCTTAATCATGCGTACATCGTAGTCGTTGGTCTTGCTGTCGATGGGGAACATGCCCGAGGCCTCTCCAACACCCAACACCTTTTGCCCCGTCAGTTTCCAATGGACATAGCCTGCCAGCGTGGTCAGATGGCTGATATCCTTGATATGAGGTTCCTTGTTCAACATTGCCTGATAGAGGTGTGCAATGCTCCAGCGTTGGGGAATGTTGAATTGGAATAGATCCGTGAGTTTCTCTGCTGCCTGTCCGGTTATGGTGTTTCGCCATGTACGAAACGGGACGAGTAGATTTCCGTCCTTATCGAACGCCAGGTAGCCGTGCATCATGCCACTGAAGCCAATGGCGCCAATGGTCTGGAGCGGGGTGTTGTACTTCTCAAGAACCTCGTTGCTAAGATTCCGATAGCTTTCCTGCAAGCCTTTCCAAACATCTTCGAGACTGTATGTCCAGATGCCGTTTTCGTATCGGTTTTCCCACTCATGGCTTCCAGATGCGATCGGTGCATGATCCTCACCGATCAACACCGCCTTGATACGAGTCGAGCCGAACTCGATGCCAAGAGCAGTCTTTCCGCTCTCAATTGCTTTTTGGGTGTCGTTGCGATTCATGTTCATCTCCCTCTTGTGGTTCGACGACAACCTTGATTCCATCGCGCTTTTGACCGACAGCGTAGGCTTGGGCGACCTCTGCCAGCGGGAATCGGTGTGTCACCAAGGATCGCACGTCTACCCGTTTGCTTGCCACCAAACGGATGGCGCGCGGATAGGTGTGTTTCATCCTGTGTACGACACGGATCGTCAGGTCTTTGCCTCGGGCAGTTGAGGCCGTGAATGCAATCTGATCCTGTGTTGGAATCCCCACCAGGATGACTCGGCCGCCCGGCTTGACCGCGGCGATAGCGGCTTCTACGGCTTTAAGATCGCCGGCAGCCTCGAACGCCACGTCAACTCCGCGGCGATGGGTCGCGGCAAAAATCTCGGCCACTTCGCGGCCATCGTCAGCTTCGATCACCTTGGCCCCGTAGGACTGGGCGGCTTGAAGGCGGTGTGGCACGTTCTGTACGTCCGTCGCGATGAGGCTTGTCGCACCAGCCTCGCGCGCCACCTGGAGCACCGATAGACCGATCGGGCCGCAGCCGAAAACGCCCACAGTCATCCCGGGTCGCACAAGTCCCAGTTCAACTGCGTACAAGCCCACGCCCAGCGGCTCTAGCATCGCGCCTTCGATATCGGTCAATGCAGCGGGCAACGGGACAAGGCAATGTTCTGGCCAAGTGATGTACTGCCGTAGTGCACCGTCCACCGGGTAATGGCCGGCAAAGCGCATTGCCTCGCACAGATTGACATTGCCTTCTTCACAGAATTCGCACTTGC
>CAYGWJ010000284.1:0-8211 GCA_964353405.1 uncultured Anaerolineae bacterium | reverse complement strand
TTATTCGTGGACGACAGCGACCCGTACAACTTTCAGGTGATGTTGCGCCGCAAGGACCTGGATTTGCGCTGGTTTGATGCGTCGAGTGCACTGCCCATTCCGTCTGGCGCGCGCACGATGCGAATCATCTTGTATGACTTTACGCCGCTGGACGATGTGATTCGCTCTCGATACCTGGCAGGCGCGTCCAGGCTCTCAAAAGAGCCTGGGGTGTTTGCTGTGTATCGGCAGGCTGCAGATGCGCTTCGGGCGAGGGTTGAACGCACGCAAGGTGGCGTGCAGAGTGCGTCGAACGCGCCGCTGGCGCTGCCCATCTCGTTCGGCGCCGTGTCGTTGCTCGGCTATGACATTCCTCCGCAGCAGGTCGGAGCAGGTGCAGCACTCACGCTGGTCACTCATTGGCGTGTGACGAGTCCCGGCACACCACAGCCGCTGGCGATCTTTGCTCATCTTGTGGACAGTCATGGCAGGCTTGTGGCGCAAGATGACCGGCTGGGTTATCCGCATCACGGCTGGCGGCCCGGCGATGTGTTTGTGCAGGTGCATCGTATCAGTGTGCCAAAGGAAACTGCGCCCGGCAAATATCAAATCAAGCTGGGCGTGTACTGGCGCGACACTGGCGCGCGCTGGCCTGTCGCCGGCGGCGACGCGGTGTTTCTTGACGATCAGGTCACCGTGACGGATGCGCAATGACGAGCCGCACATGACGCAATTCTCAACCCGCACCACGCGCTATGTCGTCATCCTGGCGCTGCTGCTCATCGCCGCCGCGTACCGCTTTTGGGCGCTGGCAGACTTGCCGCTCGGTCTTGACCAGGACGAGGTCATCAACGCTGTTGCCATTCGCGCCATCGCCGCCGGGGAGCGGCCCATCTTTATCACGGCCGGGTGGGGACGTGAGCCTGTGTATGCTTATGCGGCCGCTGCCGCCGTTTCGCTTGTCGGCGATATGGCGCTGGGTATGCGTCTGACGACGGTGATGTTCTCGATGGTATTCCTGGCTATCGCCTATGTCACCGCGCTACGGCTTTTAAACCGGGCCGTCGCGCTGATGGCGCTTGGCTGGCTGACCGTGAGCTTTTGGCCGTTGATGACCTCGCGGGCAGGTGAGCGGAATATCTTGCTGGCGCTGTTCACAACGCTTACCGTTTATCTGTTTCATCGCGCTCTTTCCGGCAGCCGATGGAGCTGGGTCTGGTCGGGAATGGCTCTGGGCGCGACGCTGTGGACTTATCAGTCGAGCCGTGTCATGCCATTCGTCTTTGTTGCTTTTGTGGTGTATCTCGCCGCCGTACGGCGGCGCGCCGTAGAGCGCGCGGTGTTCCGCGCAAACTGGAAGGGCGTTGTCGTATTCTTGCTGGTGGGCGTGTTGATCGCATCGCCCCTATGGGTCTATCTGGCAACGCATCCCGGCGCAGAGATGGGCGATTTCAAGACGCAATCACTTCAGGCGCTTTTGCAAGGTAATTGGCGTCCGATGATCTCGGCGGCGCTAGGCACGTTGGGGCTGTTCACTGTGCGCGGTGAGATCTACTGGCTACACAACGTTCCGGGCCGGCCCATCCTGGATTGGCTCAGTGGCATTTTGTTCTACGTTGGCCTCGTCGTAGCTGCCTTGCGTTGGAGGCGCGCGGAATATGCGCTGATCTTGTTGTGGCTGGCTATTGGCCTCGCCCCGGCCATGATCACTGATCCACCTTCGCACCACCGCATGGCGAACGTGATGTCTGCTGCCTACATGTTGCCCGCGCTCGGCGCAGACTGGATTGGACAGACGCTTCACGCTCGCTGTACTCAGCGCCGCTGTACTCAGCGCCGACGCTCCATCGTCGCTGTACTCAGCGCCTATGCCCTGGCGCTTGTGATGTTGCTGACATGGACTGGCGTCGCCACGGCGCGCGATTTCTTTTGCGTGTGGGCCGTGTCGCCAGAGGTGAAGGACTTGCACTTTGCACCGCTGGCACAGCTCTCGCGGGACCTCGACCGTAACCCGGACGCGTCGCCCGTTGTCGTGGCAGGCACTTTTATCGAGGACATTGAACCTTTGGTGCCTGTAGCGTTGATGAAGCGGCGTGACATTTCGTTCCGCTGGTATGCCGCCGACAGCAGTAAAGTCATCCCGGGCATGGTCAGTCGAACGCGCTATTTCAACTCTGACGCTGGCCTATCGGTGGCAGACGCGGATGCGCTGCGCCGCGACTTGTTATCTCACGCATCTGCCGCGCCGGATGTGTGGCTGGCTCCGCCGGGTGATGCGCTGCCCGGCCTGGTGGGAACGCCAGCCGCTCGACCGATTTCGTTTGAGGACCGCGTCGAGTTTCTGGGTGCGCAAATTGAGCCGCCGCGCGTCATCACGTTCTGGCGTGTCCTGCGCGATGGTTCGCCTTCGTCCACGGCCATATTCGCTCACTTGATGTCTGACATGAAAATCATCGCGCAGGATGATCGGCTGGGCTTTCCGACTCACTCGTGGCACGCGGGCGACGTTTTTTCCCAGACGCTCACGTTGAACGCTGCCGCTTCGGTTCCCGACAAGGCGTGGCTGGAGATGGGCCTCTATGATCGTCTGACGGGCAAGCGATGGCAAGTGGCAGGTGCGCCCGGCGTCAATCGTGTGTTGATGCAATGGTCGGCGGCCAGCGGTCAGTGATGAGTATGGGCGACGCAACAGGCCAAAGCCATCCGCACACCGTGCAGCACACAGGGCTGACTGCGATGGTCGCCGTGCTCCTGGTCGCCGCCGCATTTCGACTCATCGCGCTGGATGCCGTGCCGCCTGGCATGCACCACGATGAAGTCATTATCGCGCAGGTGGCGAAGGACATCTTGCGTGGGCGGCTGGCGATTTACTTCCCTGAAGGTTACGGGCACGAGCCCTTGTATCACTACCTCCTGGCGGGAATGTTTGCTGTGTCCGGCGCGAACGAGTTCACGCTGCGGCTCACCACAGCGCTGTTAGGCATCCTGACCACCGCCGTCGCTTACCGAATGGCCCGTGAGATGTTGGGCGCGCGCGTGGCGCTGGTATCTGCTGCGTGGATGGCGGTGTCGCTGTGGCCGGTGTTCTATTCGCGTGTGGGCTTGCGGAACATTACGCTTCCTTTAATGATCTCGCTCACGATGTTGTTGTTCTGGCGCGCCAGTCGCAGGCTGCACGTCGCACCCTTCGTCGTTGCTGGCATTGTATTTGGTTTGACTTTTTACACCTATCAGGGCAGCCGTGCCTTTCCGATTGTCTTTGTGATCTTGCTCATCTATCTGGCGCTGTTTCATCGGGAGATGTTGGCCAAGAACTGGCGAGGCATCGCCGTGTTTTTTGTCGCGGCGGCGCTCGTGGCTGCGCCGTTGGTGTATTACCTGGTCGTTGTCAACCCGCAGGCCGAGGCGCGCATCGCCGATCTGTCCGGCCCGCTGTACGCGCTGCGCGCGGGCGACTCGTCGCAGATTATTCGGCTGGCGCTGGCGACGGCCGGGATGTTCACCGTGCGTGGCGACGGTGTTTGGCTTTATAATGTCAGCGGGCGGCCTGTTTTTCCTGAACTCTTTGGCGGTGCGTTGTTTTACATGGGCCTGCTCATTACGCTGTGGCGATGGCGGCGGCCAGCGTATGCTTTTTTGTTGATCTGGCTGCCGGTGAGCCTGGGGCCGGCGGCGTCAAGTTGGCCCGCGCCGAATTTCGTCCGTGCGCTCGGCGCGTTGCCGGTCACTTTACTTTTCCCTGCCATCGCCGTGGTGGACGTTGTGGCCGTCATGCGGAATCGCACCCTGCGATATGGGACTTGCGCTGTGGTGCTGGGTGTGTTGGTTTGGAACGCTGCCATGACGGCCCGCGATTATTTTGCTGTCTGGCCGCGCAACGCCGAGGTGCGCTGGCTTTACCAGGCGACCTGGACACAGGCTGCTCACTGGCTCGACGCGAGTTCAGACTCGACGCCCGTGGCGGCTTCGGGCCTCAAGATTCACGACCTTGACCCGCAAACGTTTGATATCTTGCTGCGCCGGCGCAATGTCAAAGTCAAGTGGTTCGATTGCCGTACCAGCCTCCTGCTGCCGGGCAGAGGCGCGCTGCGCTATATCTCGCCGGATTTCTTTCCATGCGATGCTGACCTGTGGGATGCCTTTCTTGGGAAAGCGCAGGTCATCGCAGAGCCGCGCTGGCCGGACACAGTCGCCGTGATTTTCACAGCGCACCGGTTGGAACAAGCTGCCTTGCCCGGGCCCGTTCTGGCGAATTGGCCATCGCTGTCGCTGACGGGGTGGAGCATCACACGCACAACCGTCCCGCCTGGAGATCAGGCGGAGGTGTTGACCCGTTGGACTGTGACGGATCGCGTCCCGGCGCCCATCAAGATTTTTGTGCATGTGGTCGGGAACGATGGCAAGCCGCTTGCCCAGTGGGACGGGTTTGATTTCGGTGAAGCGCAACTGGAACCAGGGGATCAACTGGTTGAGCGGCATCGCTTTGTTGTTTCTGCCGACGTTGCGCCGGGAGATTATCGCGTCACTGTTGGCGTGTATGATCCGGCGACGAACAAGCGATTCACGTTGCCGACGGGTCAAGACCACTTGGTCCTGGGACGCGTCACGGTGCGCTGACCCCTGGTAAGTCCCAGGGGTGATGTTTCGCGTTTGGCATATGGTAGACCGATTTCGATCTCAGGCTATTCCTGTTGTCGTTGCACTGCTTGCGCTCGGCGTGGTACTTGCGCGCCAGTGGCAAGCATCGGGCAGCCTTTCCACTGTCCCGCTCGACGATGCCTACATTCACTATCGCTTTGCCGACAACCTGGCGACCGGACACGGTTTTGCCTTCAACCCCGACGAGCCAACGCCCGGCTCGACTTCGCCGTTATGGGTGGTGTTGCTGGCTGCAGGTGAGATCGTGCGCCTCAGCCCTGTTTTTGCTTCCAAACTCCTCGGCGCACTGTCGTTCGTCGCCTGCGCATGGCTGACGTGGCACATTGTCGTGCGGCTCATGGGCGACGACGGCCCGGCCAGGCTGGTGGCCGTCGTCGCAGGTGCGCTGGTGGCGCTTTCTGGACGCATGGGGTGGGCTGCGCTGTCTGGAATGGAAACGGTTGCCTTTGCGGCGTTGACGCTCCTGGCGCTCGACCGTTCGCTCGATCATCCATTGGATGTGGCGACATCGGCTCTATTGGGCCTGGCTGCACTCCTTCGCCCGGAAGGCTACCTGCTTTTCTTTTTTGTTGTGCTATTGTCCCTGCTCTCGCCAAGACCGTCTGGCGCTGGTTTGTCCTCTGTCCTTCGTCTTTCGTCGAGCCTGCTTGTCTTTGCTCTCATCATCTCGCCCTATGCCCTCTTTTCTTTCTCTGCCAATGGCTCATTGCTGCCCAATACCTTTCGTGCCAACGCGCGCGAATTGACGACGGCCGAGTATCTATTTCGCTATGTGACATACGTGGGCGACGACAATTCCGTTGTACTCGTTTTGGCTTTGCTGGGACTGGGGATTGCAAACCGTGACCGCCGACTGTGGCCCTTGGCGTCATGGGCGGCCGGCTTTCCACTCTTTGCTGCGTTGTTGACGCCCAACTTGCGCCATCACGGTCGTTACTCGATCCCGCTGATTCCGTTCTATGTATTGCTGGCTGTCGTCGGCCTGTGTGGCTATACTAACCGGATTGGCGAGAAGATGGCCCGCCGCGCGGTGGTCGTCCTGTCGGCGGCCATGCTTGTGCTGGGGCTGGTGAGCATGACCAAGTGGAGTGGCACGTTTGCCGCCGACGCCCGCGACATCACACAGATGCAGGTGCGGATGGCTCGTTGGGTTGAGGCCAATACGCCGCGCAGCGCGACTTGCGCGCTGTCCGACATTGGTGCGATTACCTACCTGTCTGGCCGTCGCGTGATAGACATCGTGGGTCTGGTGACGCCCGATATTTTGCCTGTTGTTTCGGGCAAGCCCGTTGGCCTGGAACGTGACCAGGTGGTGTTCGATTACCTGGTGCGCCGTCGGCCTGACTATGTCATCATCATTCCGACGTGGTATCCTTATCTCGCCAGTTCGCCTGGTTCGCGCCTGGCGGAAGTGCACACTGTCCGGCTCGATCATACGCCGAGCGTAGGTGGCGGCGATCACTTGCGCGCCTACCAGGCTGATTGGACCTGGTTCGATGCGCGCGCGCCGGATCGTCCGCTTTCGGCCAGCCTGGGCGGCGTCATTGCGCTGGATGGTTTTCAGCTCGATCCCGGCGCACAAGTCAAGGTCGGCTTACCTTTGACCGTCACGTTATATTGGCGCAGCGTCGAGCCGGCCGGGCAGTTCAAGGTGTTCGTCCATGTGCTTGATGCTTTTGGCAAAATTGTCGCTCAACACGATGGCGAGCCGGTGAGCAATTTATGGCCGACGCACCTGTGGAAGCCGGGCGATGTCGTCCCGGATGAGCGCGTCATCGCAGCACTCTCCGACGTTATGCCGCCAGGGCAGTACACGCTGCAAGTCGGAATGTATGACGCCCGCACCGGAACGCGACTGATGACGGCGTCGGGCCAAGACGCAGTGATATTAGGCACGGTCGAGGTGACACGATGACGCTCAAGCGCTGGTTACCCCTTGCGCTTGTGCTCATCGCGTTCGCCATGCGCACGGCGTGGCTGGCGCAAGTGCCGCCGGGCTTGCACCATGACGAAGTGATCTATACCTCGATTGCGGAAAAGGCGCTCGGTGGCTCTGGCTCGTCGTCAAGTCGGAGGACGACTCGTTTGCCGTGCAGATTGCTGCCTGGCTCAAGCCGCGCTGGCGATGCACAGAGCGAGCGCAGGCGGGCGGTTATGCCCTGGTTCTGTTCGAGCCGCGGTAGCCGCGCCCGGCGGCTTTTGCGATAAAGCCGGGAAACAGGTATAATTCTGGCCCGGCGCTGACCCGTGAGGTCAGCGTTTGTTTCGACTCTCTTATCCTCTGGGGCTTGTCCAGAGGTTGTGATGGAGATTATGACACAACAGTGTCCAGGTTGTGGCGCGTTGATTAGCGCTGAGCTCAAACTTTGCCCTCAGTGCGGAATATTGATCGAGGACGCTGCCAAGACGCAGCCGATTGGCTCGCGATTGCGCGCCCGGTTCAGGGTTTCCACAGCGGCGTTGATTGTCGTTCTGTTCGCCTGCGCCATGCTGGGGATGATTGCGGCGTCGGGCGTGGCCGGCTATTACCAGGGCACGCGCGACCGCGAGGAGCGCGCGTTGGAAACCGCGGCGCTTCACTTTTCGCGCGGCCAGCAAAACATGCAGGCCAAGAAGTACGAGCTGGCAACGGCCGAATTCGAATATGTCTTGCAGATCGCGCCCGATTATCCTCGCGCCGCAGAACTGCTGGCCGAGACGCGCCGCCGGATGACGATCGTCCCCACACCCACGGCGCGGGCCACTGTCACATCGGCGATTGGCGATATCTATAAGCAAGGCCAGACTGCCTTCCAGGCGAAGGATTGGGGCAAGTCGGCCGACCTGCTGGCCCAGGTGCGCGCTATTGATCCTGCTTACGAAAGGGTCGCCGTGGAGAATATGCTGTTCACCGCGCGCTACAACAACGGGGTGAAGCTGTTGTCTTCCAATCTATTGGAAGAAGGCATTCTGTATCTCGACCTGGCTTCTGAACTGCGCCCGCTCGATCAAAATGCGGCCACACAGCGCAAGTTGGCTTCGATGTATCTCACGGCGACGGGTTACTGGGGCGCAAACTGGCAAAAGGCGATTGACCGCCTTAGCGAGCTGTACGCCATCGCGCCGAACTATCTGGACACGGGCAAACGGCTGATCGAAGCCTACACGAATTACGCCGAGCAGTATACCAAAGCGCAAGACTATTGCCCGGCCGAGAAAATCTTGAGCGATACACTCAAGTTCGGAGCCAATCCGGCTGTCCAGGCCGGGTTGACGGACGCGCATCAAGGATGTATGAGCGCCACCCCCACGCCCATCAGCGGCACGGTCGTCATTGCTGGAACCCCAGTGCCGCTCGCCGGTCTGCCGTCGGGGCGGCTGGCCTACCCTATCCTGAACGACAGGGGCCTCTATGACGTTTTTCTCCTGACTGCTTCGGGTGGAGGCTCGCAGAGTTTTGACAAGATCATCAGCGGCGGCGACCAGCCTTCGCTTAACCCGAACGGCGCGTCCATTGCCTACCGTTCGCTGAATGTGGGCGTCAACGTCTACAATATGGCTGCCAACCAGGACAAGACGATCTCGAACGACCGG
>CAYGWJ010000283.1:0-15980 GCA_964353405.1 uncultured Anaerolineae bacterium | reverse complement strand
GTGGGCATTCAGTATACGATCAACTTTGCTTCAGACGGCAACTTGCCCATCATGGATTTGGATATCTACAATCCGAGCATGGCGCTGGTGAGCCAGGTGCTTGGTTCCAACAACCTGTCTTACAACTGGACTCCTACCGTCGCCGGGGCGTATTACTTTTATATCCGGCGTTCCGGGGGCAGCCCTTCGACCGGCCTCAGCACATATCACGTGACCTGGAGCAGCACCGGGCCGACCGCCACGCCCACTGAGGAAGGGGCTGGCCCGACCGATACGCCTGTGCCGGGCCTGGATGCATTTGAGCCGAACTATGATTTCGATCACGCCGCCGGCATTGGCTTGAACGTCAAGTACACAAACATTAATTTCGTCCCGCTGCCTGGGCAGACGATCAACAATGACTTTTTCAAGATTCGCGCCAAGCGCGGCATGCTGGTGACGTGCGAGACACTTGACCTTTCGCCGGGCACCGACACCAACATGATCCTTTACGCCGACGACCGCACTGGCCTGGCTGGCAACGACGACGTAGACAAGCTGCACGGCGACCTGCGCAGCCGGGTGACCGTCAGCATCAACTTTGACGGGTTCTTGTATATCCTGGTGGGGCAAGGCTATGCCGTTCCAGCTTCTCAGGCTGTCAATTACCACTATTCGCTGCAATGCACCTCCGGCGCCGGTGAGACCAGCGCCACGCCCACGCCGACCCCGGCGTCCGTGGCGCCGCCGACGGCGCTGCCTCCCACATCGCCGCCGGCTTCAGCCACACTGCCGCCTCCGCCCCCGACGTTGATGCCGCCCATTTCGGTGCGTCCCCTCCCCACGCCTACACCGCCCGGCCCGGTTCAGCAAATCGTGACCGCCGACCTGCGCGTGTCATACGACGCGAATGGTAACGGCGCTTCGGACCCGGGTGAGGGTGTGGTCGGTCTGCCCGTTCGTGTCTATGACGATGTGACCGGGGTGCTGTTGGCGCAGGGCTTTACCGACGACAGCGGTCGCGCGGTGTTGAGCGTGTCAGCCGTCGGCCCGATTCGCGTGGTGGTGCCGTACTTGGGCTTTGAAACAACCGTGCCGCCCGGCGGCGCAACGATCCCGGTGTTGATCAGCCCACGCGATTTGCCGGATCAGATTCCTTGAAGCCAGGAGACGATGAATGTCCCAATCTCCACCCCTTTCTGGGGCGGCTACACAACGGCGACTGATTCTGGTTGGCGTGGTAGGCGGACTGATCTTCCTGGCGCTCGTATGTGTGGCGTTGGGGATTACGGTGTTCACCCGCTCGCGTTCCCCGTCTGTTGCCGGGCCTGCCACACCTGCGCCGACGCAAGGTCCATCAGCCCCCGTGCTGGTTGGCGGGTCCGCCGGGAGCATTCCACTTACGCTAACGGCTCCCAGCGGAATTGAAATCAAAAGCCGCAAGTTTCAAGTGATTCCGGTCGAGGTCGCCAAAGGCGCCTGGCCCTACCAGCGCGGTACGCTTGGGGACGACAAGGCCGTCTGGGTCTTTGGGACGCTGATCAACTATGTCATTGGATTGGAAGCCAGCCCCGGCACTACGACGCTGCTGCAAGACCTCACCGAAGTGGACGTCATCAAGCTGACGACGTACAGCGGCCGGGCCGTCTCGTTCCGCTATTCAGGCCGCCAGTGGGTGACGGTGGACAAGACAGACGTATTTCGGCAGATGAGGCCGGGGCTGACGCTCGTCTTGCTGGGTGAAGAGGGCAATGATCGGCTGGTGGTCTCGGCCAGCTATCTGGTGGAAGGTGAAGCAACGCCGGTCGGCAGCGTCTTGGCCCAAGTGGGCACGCTCGTGGATGTCGCGGGCGCGCGCGTCAGCGTGATGGGCGGGCGGCTGATCAGGAATGTGGCCGGGCTTCCGGCGGGCAATGCCTATTATCAGGTTGACTTTTCGGTGAAGGCAACCGGGCCAGGGGCTCTGGATGCCAGCCTGTTTCAGATGGAGTTGGGCGATGCTGCGGGCAAGCGCTATGCGCTCTCGGTGCCGGCCAGCCAGGCTGGCAGTTACGGATTGCCGGGCGGTCAATTGCTGCCGGGGATCACGCTGACGGCGACCGCCGGCTTCCTAGTGCCGGATGATTTGCCCGGCGCGAATGTGATTTGGATCTTTAGTCCTCGCGTCGGCGACGCCTCGCCGGCGCGCTTTCAACTGGCGGTGGCCGGACCGCCTCCCACACCCGACCCGCGCTCGCGCGTCGTGGTGCAAGTGACCGGGGCGCGCTATTCCAACGACACAGCGGAAATCATCATCAGCGGCGGCGCTGGCAACTTGTCCAAAGAGCCGGTGACGGTCTCACTGTCCGACATTAGCTTGCAAGCAGGCGGTTCGCTGGTGCAAGTCACCGTTACGGAACCGGCCTTGCCGTGGGTGCTTCAGCCGGGGCAGAACCTGGCCTTTACGATCCGCTTTGCGCGGCCGCCTGCTGGCACGGCGCTCTTTCGGATGTTGCAGTCCTCGTTCGAGTTGGGCGGATTACAGTAGCGACCGCTTGGCGCAGCGAAAGATGAAGGCCGAGCGACGAGAGGTGGACGTCGCTCGTTCTATTTTGACCGCTATCCACGGATCGCAGGTGGCTCCCCCCATCATCTTGTGTGGTCTGTGGTTGCCACGCTGGCGAAAAAATCGCGGGTGATTTGGTCGGCGGAGGGTAAAGTGGTGCAGCGCATAAAGCCGGCAAAGGTGGGGTAAATCTCGCCGATCAGCTCGAACATTCGCACGGCCACGCGCCGGATGGAAAAATGGGCGTTGGGCGCGCTGCGCAGTTGGCAAAAATGAAATGCCTCGCGCAGGTTGAGCGTGATGAGCACGCGCCGGTTGAAGGCATTCGGGAACACGTAAGCGGCTTCGGCCGGGAAATCGGCGGCCAGGGCCGTAAAGGTCTCTGCCGCCGCGTCCATCGCGCGGCGATAGCGCGCGGCTGTCCGGGTTTCCTCAAACACACGCGGCATGGCATAGCCAAACTGCACGTCCAGCGGCTGAGGCGTGAGCGTCAACATGCGGTGGCGTTTTAGCTCGTACCACGCGCCCCAGTCCAGCCAGCAGTCGAACGTCAGCGTGATATGCTCCAGTTCGCGCACGGGGGTGTCAAAGTCGCCCATGCCAGACAGCGCGTCGTGTATCACCTGCTCCAGTTCCGCGCCGCTCATCATTTGTGTGCGGTGCAACGCTTCCACGTAACTTGGGCCGCCGTGGCGATACAGGCAGGCCGCCGCGAAACGCTCCTCGGCCTCGCTGTCGTAATCCACCAGCGTCAGGGATTTCAGATTTCCTCCCAGGCGTTCAGATTTCGGATTTGAGGTTTGACATTTCGCATTCGAGATTTTCCGCAGATACTCACTCGGCTCTGCGTACTTGACCAGCGTGGGGATCTCGGCCTGCGTCACGCGCTTGACCTGCTGGCCGATCTCGCGCACTTCTTCCAGTGGATGGCTGAGCATCTTTTTGATGGCATGCTCCAGCACGCGCGCGTTGGCTGTCATGCCGACGTTGGCCAGCGTGGCCGCCGGGAGCAAAAAGCGGCAGTTGTCCACGTACTTGCTGCGGATGCGCCCGTCGTACTTTTTTGCGTCCTCGTCCGCTTTGCGCGGAAACTGGGACATGATGACGGCGCGCACTGGCCCGACGCTTTCCGCGTATGCGTCGAACAGCACGGCCATGGTGCGGTGATAGCGCTCGGCGTGCCGTGAGCGCGCGATAGCATCCGGCGTGTAATAGTGGTCGCGCTCGAACACTTGGTAGCGGGTTGACTTTTCAGTGTACGAGGCGAGCCGGTTGTCTTCAATCGCTTCAATGGCCAGGCGGCTGACGTTTTCGAACGCCAGGTGCAACACGGCGTGCTCCGCTACGCTGGCGTGACCATAGCCTACCACCCATCGCTCGTGAAACTGCGCCGACGATTCATCCGTCAAGCCCGCCGCAATCTCACGGAAACTCTCCGGGCTGCGCGAAGTCTTGGCGAACGCGACGGCGATCACTTCCGGCGACAGAAGCGCCGGGTCGAGCAGGTAGATGTCTCTGGGCATGGTCATGCGTCACCTCGTGAAACGTGAGGCGTGAAACGTGATGTGTGAGCTTTCCGCCTCACGTTTCACACGCCAGGATGTTGCGAGCATTACGGATGTCCTCTTTCATCTGTGTGACGAGCGCCTCGACCGTGTTGTATTTTTCTTCGGGCCGCTGGAACTCGATGATGTCGAGCGACATAGTTTGCCCGTACAGGTCGCCGTCAAAATCCAGCAGGTGCGCCTCGATAGTGCGCGCGCCGTTGTCGAATGTGGGCCGCGTCCCGATGTTCGTCACGGCATCATACGGGGTGTCGTTTACGTGAGCGCAGCAGGCATAGATGCCATTGCGCGGGACGGCATGATCGGCCCATACAGCCAGGTTGGCGGTGGGCACCCCCAGCTTGTGACCGCGCTGCGCGCCTCGGACGACCTGTCCTGTCAACTGAAACGGTCGCCCCAGGCTGGCGTTGGCCTGGCGCATATCTCCGGCTTGAAGCGCGGTGCGGATTCGGCTGCTGCTCACCGGCTGCCCGTCGAGCAAGACCGGCTCCATCGTGCGGACTGAATAGCCGCGCTCGATTCCCATGGCTTTCAGGAACGTTGCGTTGCCTTCGCGCTTATAGCCCAGCGCAAAGTCATGACCGATCCACATCTCGCGTATGGACAGATTTTCGATGAGCAGATTGACAAACTCGGCCGCGCGGATGTGTGTCGTCTCTGTCGTAAACTCGACGATCACGGCCATGTCGAGGCCGAGCCGCTCCAACTGTTCGAGCTTTTCCTCGTTCGAGGTAAGGTAGAACGGCTCGGCGCGGCCTAGCACGACGCTGGGGTGGGGAAAGAATGTCACCAGCGCTGAGCGGCGATGGCCGGCTTGCGCCGACTTGACCGCCGAGCGAATCAAGTGCTGGTGGCCCAGGTGCACGCCGTCAAATGCGCCGATGGTGAGGACGGTCGGGGTATCGGAGATTAGAGATTGGAGATTGGAAAAGACTTGCATTGCTAGGCAGCTGTCAAATCAATCTGACGACTGTACCCCGATTTCAACTTCAAAGACACCCACTTCGTCATAATCTGGTCTCAAGTCTTGGCGCCAGACTCGTTCTCGTGCAAGTGCAGATTTCTGGTCACGATAGACTTCAACAGTATCGGGGATACCGCTGATGACTAGAACTACTACCCATACAACGTCAGCATCTTCATGTGACATGGTCTGTTTCCTTTGTGGATTTGAGCCGGTTATGCCATCCAACTACATTAGCATACTCGAAGAAAGTACAGAGTTCACCTAATCCACTCATTTGAAATGTGGGGCGATTGATCTGCCGCACAAACAAGACTCGCCTTGCATCATTGGCAACAATGCTGAACCTTGGACGAAGGTCGGGGGCTACCAAGTGAATATCATTGAACCTTAGCAGGCCTGAATAGATCGGTGTTGAGTGCTCTACCTCGAACATAGCCCTGATTCTACTCGATCCTCTTTCGAGCCAGATCACGTCTATTTCTCGTAGAATGTCTACAACAGACTCGAATCCGTAAGGGAGTATCTCACGACATTCAAAGCGGTTTGTCAAAGACCATTCCAACTTGGGACGATCATTTGGGGGGACCCAGACATCATAGTTTTTGACCGCGCCGATAGCTCCAAGCAAGGTTTGTATTTGCGAGTGTGAAAGGTCCGGCACACTTGTCAGTTTGGCTGAATCAATCAGTGTTTCTAACTCGTCCCAGCCAAAGTGCGCGTCGACATTGAACCGTCCGGCACCTGCAAGATATAGCTCGGTTCCATCTTCTTTGAGATAAACCTGCGCTTTGTATTGACCGTCTCCAGCAGGAGATATTGAGCGAAACACATCCTCGTATTCCGAAAATGGCACGAGTAGAGGTTCCCTCTGATGGTCCCAAAGAAAACAGACAATGGCGGGATAACCCTCCAACTTCTTCAGGTCTTCTTCCCGCAGGCCGTAGAAAGTCTGGTTTCTTCTATGAACCTTCGAGTAGCGAATATAGATTCGTGCAGCTCCGTCGCCTACCTCGTATAAAGACAAACTGTTTTCTAGCTTGCGTATGGAACCATACCGCTGGGAAAGCTCCTCCAGGAAATCTGCTTTGGTTTCGTTTGCCATGTCTAAACTCCCCCATTAGAGCTTCACGGATGAAATGCGCCTGGAATCTTGCCAACAGACGGTGCTCATATCACTGAACCACATCCGCCAACACTTTTTTCGGATGTAACACTTGATCCGCTGAATCATACTCCATAATCGCGATCAACCTGGCACTCGCATCGTAGACGCGGCAAAGCGGTGAACCGTCCCACCCGCTCAGCGGAATCGAGTGTCCCATCAACACGCGCTGTGCCAAGTCGGCATCCAGCGTGACGGCGGGCAGGTCTTGGAGCGCCGCATCAGTTGGGCGCAGCAGACCTCCAAGGTTTTCGGCGCGTTCGAGGTCTTTTAACTCTACCGCGTCCTCAATGGTGAACGAGCCGCTTGCCAGGCGTGTAAGCGCGATGAGGTGCGCGCCGCAGCCCAGCACCGCGCCGATGTCGTGCGCCAGCGAGCGGATATATGTCCCCGGCGAACAACGCACGTCAATCGTTGCGTCGGGTGATTCCCAGACGCGCAGCGTGATGCTGTGAATCGTCACGCGGCGGGCCTCGCGCCTCACTTCGACGCCTTTGCGCGCCAGCTTGTAGAGCGGCTTGCCAGCGAGCTTGAGCGCGGAATACATCGGCGGCACCTGGTCAATCGCGCCGACGAATTTGAGCAGTGCGCCGCGTAACCCGGACTCGTCCACATTCACGGGCTGCGTGGCGACGACCTGACCATCGGCATCATAAGTGTCCGTCTCCACGCCCAGCCGCATCACCGCGTGATAGGTCTTGTCGGATGCCATCAGGTATTCCGATACGCGCGTTGCGCGCCCCAGGCACACCAGCAGCACGCCCGTCGCCATCGGGTCGAGCGTGCCCGCGTGGCCCACGCGCTTTTGATGGGTCAGCCCCCGGACGCGCCCCACCACGTCGTGTGACGTCCACCCCGGCGGCTTGTTGATGACCAGAATGCCGTCCATCGCACATCAACAAATCTGCAAATATGTTGGCAAGTTCACAGTGTGGCTGACGGCTGATTTGAGGTCTGTTCCTTGAGCAAAGTGACGACTCGCTCGACCGCCTGATCCAATGGCCCATCGAGCACGCAACCCGCTGCCAGCGGATGACCGCCGCCGCCGAGCGCAAGCGCAACCTTGGCCACGTTAAACGGCGCGCGAGCGCGCATACCCACTTCCACTCGCCCGTCGTCCCGTTCGACCAGCACGGCCGAAAGGTTTGCCTCTTCCACTGCCAGCAGAAAATTGCTCATGCCTTGCAGGTCGGTGTCGGGCCATTCAGCTTCCACTCGCGCCGGCCGTGTCAGATAGGCCCAGATGACACCCTCCTCCAACTGTATCGTCTCTAGCGTCTTTTCCCAGGCGTGCAGCAACTTCCACGGGCGACGGTTGAAAATCTGATCCATGATATCAGCCAGCGGTGCGCCAAGCTGCATCAGCCGCATCACTTTCCCCAGCAGCGCCGGAGTGACGTTATCAGTCCGCAGGCCCTGCGTGTCGCCGAGGATGCCATACAGCAGGCACTTGGCGATGTCGGCGTCCAACGCTGCGCCCAGCCGGTCGCACAGGTCAAGCACCATCTCGGACGCGGCTACATATTCCGGCCCCACCCAGTTGTGCGTGCCAAAGTGGGTATTGGTCACGTGATGGTCAATGTTCAGGAACGGGGTGTCGCGCCATTCGTCGGCGCGATAGATACGGCCCACGCGCCGCAGGTCGCTGCAGTCCACGCTCACGACGAGGTCAAACGGCCCGTCGGCTTGGTGGACGATGTCGGTGTAACCGGGCAGATAGGCAAAGCGCCCCGGCACGGCCTCGGAGCAGGAGACGATCGCAGCTTTGCCCATGCCGCGCAGCACCCGTCCCAAAGCCAACAGACCCCCGATGGCATCGCCGTCGGGGGTAATGTGAGTGATCAAGAGAATCCGGTCCGCGTCGAGGAGCAGCGCTTCAGGTGTCATGCTCTTGCTTCGCCAATTCGTCCAGAATGCGCGAGATGCGCTCGCCAGTTTCCAACGAGGCGTCCCAGCGGAAAACCAGCTCGGGCACAATGCGCAAATCAATGCGTCCGGCCAGCTCGTGGCGGAAAAACTTTTTGGCGTGCTCCAGCCCGGCCAAGGCTTCTTGGCTGCCCGCCACACCCGCCAGCGAGCTGACGTAGATGAACGCCTGCTTCAAATCCTGCGTGACCACGACGCTGGTGATGGTCAGGCCGCGCAGGCGCGGGTCTTCGGTGCGTCGTTCCAGCAGGTCGGCCATTTCTTCGCGTACCCGATCTGCAACTCGTTGTTGACGTCGCGTAGGCATTGGGCTGATCCCCAGGACACCCTTAAGGGGTGTAGTGGGCGAACTAACTCACTCGCTCTTTAACATAGAACTCGATCGTGTCGCCTTCTTTATAGTCGCCGAACCCTTCGATGGCAACGCCGCAGTCAAAGCCGGTCTTGACTTCTTTCACATCTTCTTGGAAGCGCCTGAGCGAGTGGAGGCCGCCCTCAAAGATGACCTTTTCGCCGCGCCGCACGCGCGCTTTCGCGTCGCGCTGGGCCAAGCCATCGCGCACGATGCAGCCGGCGACGACACCTACGCTTCTGACCTTAAAGATCTGGCGAACCTCGGCGTGCCCGATGATTTTGTCTGCATACACTGGCTCAAGCAGGCCCTTGAGCGCCTTTTCCACGTCTTCCACCAGTTTGTAGATAATGTTGTACAGGCGGACGTCCACGCCGTTCGCGTCGGCCATCTTGCGCGCGGCCGAGTCAACGTTCACGTCGAAGCCGATGACGATGCCGTGCGAAGCTACGGCCAGCATCACGTCGTTTTCGCTGATGTTGCCAGTGCTGGCGTGCAAAATGTTGACTTTGACGTTTTCACCAACGAGCTTTTTGAGCGAATTGACAATCGGTTCAATTGAGCCTTGACCATTGGCCTTGATGATGAGCGCCAGTTCTTTGACCTTGCCAGCCTGAATCTGCGCGTAAAGGTCGTTGAGCGTCAGTGGACGCACCGGGGCGCCAGCGGAGGCGGCTTGGTGCGCAGCTCCGATGCGTTCAGCCGCCATGATCTTGGCGACCTTTTCGTTCTTGACGACTTGAAACATGTCGCCCGCGGTGGGTACGCTCGTCAAGCCCAGGACTTCGACGGGGATAGAAGGGCCGGCGTGTTGCGCCGGCTGGCCGCGCTCGTCAAACATGGCGCGGACGCGCCCGTAGGACGTGCCCACGACCATCGGGTCGCCCAACTCCAGTGTGCCATTCTGAACCAGGAGCGTTGCCATAGGGCCCCGCGACCTGTCCATCTTACTTTCGATCACCGTGCCGACGGCCGGCCGGTCAGGATTGGCCTTGATCTGGATGCTATCGGCCACCAGCACGATCGCTTCCAGCAGGTCGTCAAGGTTCTGCTTCTTCTTGGCCGACACGGGAATGCACAGCACATCGCCGCCATACTCGTCAATCACCAGGCCATTGTCCGACAGCTCTTTTTTGACACGCTCCGGGTTAGCGTTGGGTTTGTCAATCTTGTTCAACGCTACGACGATGGGAACGCGCGCTGCTTTGGCATGAGCGATGGCTTCCAGCGTTTGTGGCATCACTCCATCGTCGGCGGCCACTACCAGCACTGCCAGGTCGGTGGCCTGAGCGCCGCGCGCGCGCATGGCCGTGAAGGCTTCGTGACCGGGCGTGTCGAGGAAGGTGATTTTGCGTCCGCTGTGAACGATCTGATATGCGCCGATGCGCTGTGTGATGCCGCCCGCTTCGCCGCCCGCCACATTGCTGTGGCGAATCGCGTCGAGTAGCGAGGTTTTGCCGTGGTCTACGTGGCCCATCACGGTGACGACGGGCGGTCGAGGCTTGAGCTTGTCCGCGTCTTCGTCGGCATATAGCCGCTGCCACAGTGTAGCGGGGCCGGTCTCTTCGGTTTTCTCCGGTTCGACCGGTTTGAGTTCCTGGGCCTCAAAGCCCATTTCCTGTACGACGATGGCGGCCGTATCATAGTCCAACACCTGGTTGATGTTGGCCATGATGCCATTGTTCATCAGCTCTTTGATAACGTCAATCGGGCTGACGGACATCAATGTCGCCAATTCACGCACTGTCAATGAGCTGGGGACTTGCACCGTTTTTCCGTTTGTTCCCATAAGCCCCCCTCTTCCAGTCCGACCTGGCAGGTCTGAGGCGAAGCACCTGCCCGGTCTTGGATGATTTCTTCAATCGGCAATGGTATCTTCTCGAAAAGTAGGGGAGACTTTGGAAGTCTAGTCCCGCGAATTATTGAGATGATACCGGCAATGATACTGCAAAAGCTTCCAGCGTTTGGCGGTCCGGGTCAGGCAGGGCAATTTTGAGCGCGTGCGCCAGTCGTCCCTCGGCCACGGCCGCCTCCCAACACGAACGGGCTTTGTGAATGTACGCTCCGCGCCCGTTGCGCTTGCCGGTCAGGTCAACCTCGACCCTGCCTTCGGGCGTGCGTACCACGCGCACCATCTCACGCTTGCCCTGCACCCGGCCACAGCCCACGCACGTCCTCTGAGGGATGTGCTTGCGCGGCCTGGGCAGATCCTTCTTGACCATACTCGTAATGCGTTGCGTATTGCGTAACGGATGAGCGATATGCGCCGGATTACTCTTCGTCCGGCGTCCACAGGTCGCGCACGCGGCCGGGCTTGCGTTCGCGCTGGGCGACTACCGTGCCCAGCCGTTCGTCAAAGACCAGTTTGCGTCCCTTCTTCTTATCCTTCTTCTTGCCGCCTTTGCCGCCATCTTCTTCCTCTTCGACCAATTCCTCGACGATGGGTGTTGCGATGGGAACTGTCACAGCTGGCGGCGTCACGACGGGTTCTCCCGCAGCCTGGATTGGCTCTGCGATCACTGCTTCGGCCGGAGGCGTGACCGGGGCAACGGCTTCAAGTGCGACCACCTCAGTTGCGGCCGGCTTGATTTCCTCGACTACAGGAGCGGCCACTTGAACTGGAGCCGCCTCGACCGGGGCAACTGGTTCAGGCTGGGGCGGAGTGACCTGGGTCAGGAAGCCAAGACCCTTGGCTTCAATCTGCGTCTTGATCTCGGCCAATGCCTTGGGGCCGACCCCCTCAGTCGAAAGCATCGCTTCGTCGCCCTCGGCCAAGCGTTGCATTACCTGGCCAACGTTGACGAGGCTGGCTCTCTCCAGATGACCTTGCACGCGAGTCGTGAGGCCCACATCGGCAATCAGCGTTTCAAACGCGGCTGCCGGGATGCGAGCCAACATGGCCTGCGTGTCTACGCCACGCTCGACCGGAGCGGCCGGTTTGGTCGCCCGCGCCGCTTCGGCAGCAGCACGTGCGGCAGCGCGGCTGGCTTGACGGTCGGCCAGTTGAAGTTTGTGAATCGCCTCGACCACCTGGCGTACGATTTGTAGCTCTTCGATGTTCCACGGCAGGGATTGCTCTGTGTGACGCTGAACGACGGCTTCCAGCGTCGCTATGGCGTTGATCGCGTTTTCAGGCAGGCGTGCGGCGAGTTCCGGCTCTTTGGAGCGGCGACGCGCTTCGTTCGCAGCTTCCATCGCGCTTTTGATGTCAATCCGCCAGCCGGTGAGCTTGGCGGCTAGCCGGGCATTTTGTCCTTCTCGCCCGATAGCAAGCGAAAGCTGATCATCCGGCACGACGACGAGCGCGTTCTTGCCGTCCATGGCGTCGTCGTCGGGATAGACCGCGAGCACACGCGCCGGGCTGAGCGCCTTTTGAATGTAGACCGACGTATCCGGATTCCACTCTATCACGTCAATCTTCTCACCGCCCAGTTCGTTGACGATAGACTGGATACGGACGCCCTTCATGCCCACGCACGAGCCGACGGGGTCAACACCGGGCTGCTTGGCGGCGACGGCGATCTTGCTCCTGGCGCCCGCTTCCCGCGCGATGGACTTGATCTCGACTGCGCCGTTGTAGATCTCCGGCACTTCCAGTTCCAGCAAGCGGCGCAGCATGTTTTTGTGATTGCGACTCACAATAATCTGAGGCCCGCGCGGCGTCTTGCGGACTTCCAGCACGTACGCGCGCAGACGCTGGTGAATGTTGTAGCGTTCACCGGGCACCTGCTGATTCTTGGGCAAGAGTGCTTCGGTGCGGCCCAGGTTGAGCGTGACGCCTTGGCCGGTGACGCTTTGCACAGTGCCGTTGATGATCTCGCCCTCGCGCTCCGAAAAGTTGTTGTAGAGTGCGTCGCGCTCGGCCTCGCGGATGCGCTGCAAGATGACTTGCTTGGCCGTCTGCGCCGCGATGCGCCCAAAATCCTCCGGCGTGGACTCGATCATGACCATGTCGCCCAGGGTGCTATTGGGCACAATCTCCCGCGCCTTGCCCAGGCTGACTTCCGTGCGGTCGTCCTGCGCCACCTCGACAACTTCTTTTTCCACAAAGATCTTGGCCATACCGGTGTTGCCGTCTATCTGGGCGGTGACGTTCTGGGCCGAGCTGGCATTAATGTTCCGCCGATAAGCGGACACCAGCGCCGTTTGCAACGCTTCCAAGACGACTTCTTTTGAAAGGTTGCGCTCGCTGCATATTTGATTGAACGCAAGGAGGAACTCGCTCTTCATCCTTCTGATTGCTCCTCAGTTTTGTCCATGCCGTATCAAAAATAAAAGTGGGGGCTGCCCACTTTTTTCACCTGCACTAGTACCCGAAGACTGGCGTAATTATACCAACGTTCCTAGTCCCTGTCAATCATTGCAAACCTTTGACCTCAAAGGTCCGATCACCAGCCTTCCAGATATTTGTGCCATTCAACACACTCCGCATCGCGTGCTTGACGGCCATACAGATATTCGGCGCTTGGCCGTGGTTCCGTCGGGCGGCGCCGCAGCAGCATGTGCGCTTCCTGAAGTGTCTTGCCGCCTTTACGTCGGTTGCATTGCGGGCAGGCGGTGACCAGGTTTTCCCACGAATACTCGCCGCCACGAAAGCGCGGGATGATGTGATCCACCGTTGGCCGCGCCGAAGGCTGGTCGCAATACTGGCAGACGTAATCGTCGCGCCGGAAAATCTCTCGCTTGGTGAGCTTGACCTTGGGACGCGAGCGGCGAATCATGTGGGCCAGCCGGATCACCGACGGGCGCGGAAAGACAGATGCCGATGTGCGGATATAGCCACGGCCATTTTCGACCAGCTCGGCCTTGCCGACCATCAGCAGGCCCACAGCCCGCTGAGTGTTGCACACATTGATCGGCTCAAAGTTTCGATTCAGCACGAGAACAGGCTCGTTCATCAGCCGGCTCCACCTACACGAAGCGAGCGGCACGCCGCTCGCACGACAGGGAGTATAGCACGAAGGGAAATACGCGTCAATTCCAAAGGTTCTCGGAATATCGAAGCAAAGAGCGCGTTCAGTTTGTGGGGAATATGGAAGAAAGGTTGCATTGACAAATGATATTGCAGATGTATAATCTCAAGTGGAACGTAGTTTATCTCTTGGTGGTCACTGCTGCACGTAGGCCTTTCCTCTTTTCGCTCCTATTTACATAGTTGGTACTGTAGCGCCCTCAGTTTTGGTCTGACTCTTGGCAGAACAACGTGTTCTTCTTAGCGACATGCCGAAAAGTGTGTTATTTCGCAGTAGGCACCGCCGGGCACCACAACACCGACGAATCTACACAGGATTCGCAATACCGCCAACTGCGGTGGGGACTTGCGTCAGAAAAGTTTGGCGCGATTTGCTCAATGATTCAGGAGGTGCGAAATGAAGGGGCATCGTTACCTTACAGCCGTGTTCACCAGTTCTACGGTCATGCTTGTGTTGATACTGTCAAGCGTTTTGTTGCCGATAGTTTCGTTGGGTGCGCCAACCCTGCAGGGGACTCTTACTCCCACAGCCTTTGCATATCTACCCTATGTAGCCAGGCAATACTCCACGCCGACCAACACGCCAACGCCAACGAATACACCAGTGGCAAGTTGCTCGACAGTCCCCACCCTCATTGCCCCGTCGAATGGCAGCGTCCTAAACACTCTCATCCCGGACTTTCAAGGGGATAGTGGCAACGATCCAAATGCGACCGAGCTACAGGCGGAGGTTTATCTGGATCCCGGGTTTACACAATTCGTAACCGGCTGGAGATCGGAGATGGAGGAGGACATACGAGGGCAGTGGGACTTTCCAGCCCTTGTCAATCCAAGTCCTGCCACAACCCACTATTGGCGCGCGTACTTGATGTGTGGCAGTACCAAAGGGCCATATTCGTCAGCGTGGTCATTCACCACAGGTTCTGGAGGAACAATCCTGCCTGGGCCTGACCTTCTCTCTCCGGCCAATGGGAGCACCCTTGCAGGCACAACAGTGACTGTGCAATGGTCATCCGTGAGTGGTGCAGCAGGGTATCAGGCACATTACATGGGAGGTGGACGCCATTACATCGCACTTACGAGTGCTAGGCAAACCATGCTGCGCTTGGTAAGTCCTAACACCACCTACGAATGGTGGGTCCGAGCACGAAACGACTATGCCTGGGGCGATGAGTCTGTCCACTGGAGCTTTACCACTGGTGCAAGCAGGTCTTTGACCTTGCATGCCCCACTATCAACCACGGTGATAGCAAACGATGGCACAACTACTGTTTTCTTTGACGAACAAGACATAAGGTAGAGCCTGCTGGTAATCATGAGATGTAAGCTGCACCAAACGTACGTCTTGGCGGGATGCGGGGATACCGCTGTGACTCCCGGCGCGGGTCAGCCCAGTCGGCGATACCCCTCTCACAAGTCACTTGGCGGCCCTTGATACCCCGCATACTCTGCCCAGGTGCTAGGCACGTCCGGCTCGGTAGGACGGCGAGCACGTTAGGGTTGCGGCTTCTCTCGGTGGTGTGTCGAAAAGGCGCTACCCGTTGATACTCTAGCCGTACCCATCGCTCACGCTCTGGTGCCGCTCGGTGGCGTGCGCTTCTTCAGACGGGGCCCTCTACACGTGACACACGATTTTTCCTTATTGACAAACGGCTTCGTGGGTATATAATGTCAAGTGTCATAGGTTTTTTGCGTTGTGGCTGTACCGGGCGCCATAGTGCCTTCGGGTTTGTTTTACTCCTTGTAGTCCATGTGTTGTTCCCGCGCAAAAGTCGAATATCACATCTCATAGCAGGCAAGACGATTGACGGATTGGTCCACTGCTCAATCAAAGGTCATTCGACAGACCAAGTACACCGAATTGTCTGGACAAAGAGATCAGGCAGTTGGTTGAAACTCGAGTGCCGATGCGCTGGCTGTCTCTTGCACGAGAACCGGGCGCCATGTCACATCGAGCGCCGGCAGAGAGCATGAGACAGAGAAAGGACAAGTGCCTATAAGCCCATAGGCTTTGTATCAATCGCTTGTCTTCGTCCGTTAGTGAACCTAGCTGCGAGATTCATCCCTATGTACACCAGGAGAAAAAGCCATGCCAAAGTATCTCGTTCAAGCCAACTATGTCGGTGAAGGCATCAAGGGCCTGCTCAAAGAGGGCGGCTCCAGTCGGCGCGCCGCCGTGGAAAAGCTAGCCAAGTCATTGGGCGGCACGGTGGAGGCCTTTTATTATGCCTTCGGCGAAACCGATCTTTACGGCATCGCGGACTTTCCAGATAACGTCACGGCTGCGGCGTTCGCCCTGACGGTCAATGCCGCTGGAGCAGCTGTCTGCAAGACGACAGTGCTGATGACGCCAGAAGAACTCGACCAAGTATCGAAAAAGACCCCTACTTACCGACCACCTGGACAGTAAGGGGATCAATCTTCAACCATAGCAAGTAGAGTCGCCGCCGACCTCACAACGCAGGTCGGCGGCGATGTGATTGCCAAGAGTGACAAGTCCGCTCATTTAGGG